>DAOMFV010000011.1:59295-65782 GCA_035430005.1 Gemmatales bacterium | reverse complement strand
ACGCTGGTTCCTCTAGCCGTTTTACCCCTTTTAGGGAAGATACAAGTACCGTCGGAGTGTGACACAGTCTTCGCACTGACATCGTATAATCGAGGAAATGAGCGTTAATACCTCACAACATCCAGCTCAGTGCAGAGAGAACCCCGACTATCTTAGCCGGCAGCTCATCACCTACCTTGGCAACAAACGGGCGTTGCTGGGTAATATTGGGCAAGCAGTCGAACAGGTCAAAGCTCGGCTGGGCAAGAATGCACTCCGAGTCTTCGATGCCTTCAGTGGTTCCGGCGTCGTTTCACGATACCTCAAAGCTCATGCTGAGCATCTCGTCAGCAACGATCTGGAAGACTACGCTGCCGTCACTGCTCGTTGCTATCAGCGGAACTGGAGTACAGTCGATCAAGCGTCGCTACTACAACTCGTTGATGATCTCAATTCTCAAGTCGACAGTTCTCAAGCACCAGCAGGCTTCATCGAGGAACTCTACTCGCCCCGTGATGATAACCACATCACGAAAGAGGATCGTGTCTTTTACACCCGGAGCAATGCCCGCCGGCTTGACCGTTATCGGCAACTGATAGAGCACGTTCCTTTCGAATTCAAAGACCTGCTGATGGGCCCGCTCTTAAGTAAGGCATCCATCCATGCCAACACCGCTGGTGTCTTCAAAGGCTTCTACAAGGATCGCCGAACACAGATTGGTCAGTTCGGGGGCAGCGGCTCCGATGCGCTGTGCCGCATCAAGGGCCAGATCGTTCTGGAGCCGCCGATCTTGAGTCGGTTTGAATGTGATGTTGAAGTGTTGCAACAGGACGCCAACCAGGCGGCCCGGCATCTAAAGAATCTCGATCTCGTCTACCTGGATCCACCCTACAACCAGCATCCGTATGGATCGAACTACTTCATGCTGAATCTGCTGGTGAACTATCAGCGACCGAAAGAAGTGAGCAGGGTCTCAGGCATCCCCACTGATTGGCGTCGTTCCGGGTACAACGTCCGGAGTCAGTCGCTGAAGCTGCTCCAGGAGTTGATTGAGACGCTGGATACGAAATTTCTGTTGATCTCGTTCAACGACGAAGGGTTCATCTCACCCCAGGAGATGTGGGCGATGTTGAATCCCCTGGGATCAGTGAACGTACTGGAGACGAAGTATAATGCGTTCCGTGGCAGTCGCAATTTCGACTGCCGTGCCATTCATGTGGTGGAGCAGTTGTTTGTGGTAGAGCGAGGCAGTTCCAGAAGGACCGCCAGCACCAAAACCAGCCGAGCCCTAGCGTGCACTGGCCTTGAGTGACCCGTTGCCCTTCTTGAATCGACGTTTGTAGACGTAGCAGCAGCCGGTGCCCAACAGGGCAGCGCCCATCAGGGCCAAGGTGCCTGGTTCAGGGACAGCAGCTCCGGTGGAATTGTTGGTCAAGGCGAAGGAGACATCATCAATCGCGAAGTCGTTGCCGCCGTAGTCGAAGTTCAAATCGTTCAGGTCGATGTGAGCCAGGGTGTTGGAACCGGAGTCCCAGTCGACAGTAAACTTGGTCCACTCCCCCAGCGTGCTGGAAGGGACCGCCACCCCCACTGCCGTGCCATTGATCTTTACCTGCAGTTCGGGGAGGTGGTCATTGCTGTTGTTCCAGGCGGTGCTCCACAGGGAGAAGGTGTACGAGGTGTTGGGCTGCACGGCATGGGTGGAACTCATGATGACGTCGTTGGGATTGGTGGACCCATTGATGATCATCATCATACCACTGGCGTTCCCCAGGGTATGATCGAAGAAATTGGGCAATGAAGGGTTATTGTGCAGCAAAACGGGGGAGAGCAGATTAGGCGCATAGGTGTAAGTGCCCGCATCGAAGACGGTTAATGGTGTCGTGGTGGCCGGATCGTGATAGCTGTAGGTGGTAGTGAAACCCGGGTTGACCATATTGACGTTTTGGAAGTCTCCAAAGGTCGCTAACAAATTGGGCGACTGAGCAAGAATACCAGGGGTGGTGATCGCGAAGAACACCAGGGTGACGCACATCCGTGGCGACAACATGGGGAGATTCCTTTCTGCTTGGTTCAGACTTCGGGCATTTTCCTCAGCCCTGTCCTGTTCAGAGTGCTTTGCGGCGCAGCTCTTAAGACCTCATGCTTACCATTTGTGTAAAATGTCAACAAGGCCAATTTGGCGAAGCTGAGTCGTCTTCTTTGCCCAGGTTACCAACGTTACCGGAGTTATCGTGAAACAGCACGGTCCCTGGACAATTCACTCCTCCACCTGGGTCTATCAAGACCAGTGGATGCAGGTACAGCGAGACGAAGTCGTACGTCCCGACGGGCAGCCAGGCACCTACGCTGTCGTTCACATTAAGCCTGGCGTCTGTGTGCTCGCCATGGATCGAGAGCGGAAGGTTTATCTCACCAAAGAGTTCCACTATGCGGTGGGTGAAACGACGATCGAGTGCGTCAGCGGAGGTCGAGATGATGACGAATCATCGCTGACAGCGGCCAGGCGCGAACTGCGTGAAGAGCTGGGCATCGAAGCGGAAAACTGGCTCGATTTGGGCAGGCTCGATCCCTTTACCGCTTCGGTCCTTTCGCCCACTCAGCTCTATCTGGCACAAGAACTACGCTGGGTGGATGCTGCCCCCGAAGGCACCGAGTTGATTCAACAAGTGATATTCTCCCTTGACGATGCGGTGGAAATGGTCATGAAAAGCCAGATCACCCATGCCCCCAGCATGGCTTTGATCCTCAAGGCTGCAAGGTTGCTTGAGGTCAAAGTAAGTTGACTTTTCGGTATTTGAGGCTTGACCGGGGTACGTTGACCTCGATACCCTATAAGTACTCAGGGAATGAGTCATTTCAGCCAAGAAAAAGGGAGTGTCGTCGTTTTCTCTCGTTTCAGCGAGCAGACCCATGTGGTATCGCCGCACATCCCGAAGCGGATTGACACTCGTTGAATTGCTGGTCGTTATTACGATCCTGATCCTGCTCCTGGCCATGTTGCTCCCTGCCGTCATGAGACTGCGGGCGTTTTCTGATCAACAGGAAGACCGGGAACAACTGCGCGTCATGGGGCATGCCTGGCTGGCGTATGCTCAAGCTCATGGCGGACATCCCATTACTGTGAAAGCCAGTGATCCGTTCGACCGCTGGTTGATCAAGCTCAGTCCGTACGGCGATATTACCAATTACCTCGTCAGCCCGGGCGATCCGCTGAAGAAAGATCGACTGGCCTACATGGACGCCAACCCCAGCCGGCTCTGTTCCAGCTTTGTCCTCAATCCCTATTTCAGCACCAGGATTCTCGATCCTTATAACCCCAGCAAGCAACTCAGTTGTGATCGAATCAGCGACTGTACCAGTTTGTCCCGAGCGGTGGCCATTCTGCCAGTCAGCCCGCGGTCCGGTGTTCCGGGCTACCAGTATATCCTGCCACAAACCTGGTTTGCCGCCACCCCGGCGCTCACTTGGGCACGAGCGACGGGCAACTTTGGCATCCAACCCGATCGCTTCTCAGGCTATGCCAACGATACCATGCCCGGCTTCGCCAACTACTTCTTTGCCGATGGCCACGTCGAAACCATCACCGCCGACCAGATCAGCCAATGGCTTCAGTCCGGGAAGAACTTCCTGATCCCCGCGCAGTAATTTTCTCCCCTCTCCCCTGGAGGGAGAGGGGCCGGGGGTGAGGGGGAGCGACTAGAAGCTGCCCCTTACGGAATGCATCAAAGACGAATACGAAAACCAACGCTCTACGCATCCTCATCGAACGAAGGTCGATCCTCGCTCACTTCGTTGGCTACCTCTTCGTAAATCTCCGAAGGCAAACGATCACTGTAGAGCACAGCCATCATGCCCGGAAAGTAGCGATCCATGGAGATGAGATTGGAGCGCAACAGATTATCGATCATGGGCTTCGTGAGTTCACCTCCCTCAGCATCGACACTGGTTTTGAAGCGAACTTCGCCATCGTTCAGATCCATCTCGAAGTTGCCCAGCATCAGGCCATAGTTGGCCCGTGTCATGAACTCGGTGGCATCGGCACGCTTGTCTTCGGTGACGTGTACAGGCAGGATCGAATAGAACCGCAGCCAGTGCTTCTCTTCATCGACGATGGCAAAGCACTGCCAGGAGCCATTGCGACCCTTGAACGAGAGCGTCAGGGCCAGCAGTTCCTGATCCTCTTCAAGAATGGTGTACTTCCAGCCATCGTCGGTCAGGAAATCGACCACAGCATTGAAGATTTGACCCATGAGAAGGCTCCCTGAAAATATCGGCTGACGGACTGCTTCATTGTACGCTGAGACGGGGGAGAAATGGAATGGCAGGTGAATGAGAGAAGAGAATGGCGTTCATCATCCTCGTCAACAAAAAATGTTTCAAAAAGACTCTCTAAAGATCGACCTTCCCAGCCACGGGATATTCCGAACTCATTGGCTAGATGATTGAACTACATAGCTTGCAAGTATGTTTCTATCCGGCTGATCTATCATCTGCCGGGACGATTAGTCTCAAGCAGGATATTCAAACGCAGCTGCTAACCCACAATCGCTGACAAAATGGTAGATCATTCCTTGACCCCCGAACCATGGTACTCTAAACTACTTATGTCTTGATGAGATTCAATCTCAATTACAGAAGCCCGCCTCAAATGCTGCCACTCGAGTGCCTCCAGCGTAATGAGAATGCTGAAATCGCCGATGTTGTCGGCGATCCGCTCTGGGTCGCGCGCATGGCTGATCTCGGTGTGCAGAATGGTGCTCACCTTCGCATGGTCGCTCCCGGTACAACCTGCATGTTTGAACTGGGCCAGTGCCGGCTCTGCCTTCGTTCCGATTCTTCGAACTGCATCTACGTTCGACCCATTGCCGAGTCGGCTCGTGTTGCCACTTCCTGAACTTCCCCTGAAGACTTCGGCCATCATTGTCCGCATTGATGGGTCGGATCATCTCACCCAGCGTCTGCTTGAATTCGGCCTGATCGAAGGCGACCCGATTGAAGTGATCGGCGTCGCTCCGCTGGGCGATCCGCTTGAAATCCGCACTCGGTATGGGGTGCTCAGCCTGCGTCGCAACGAAGCTGCCCGTATCATCGTGGAGGCTTCCACCTCATGACCGCTCTGCCGGCCACACATGGTGCCAGCGCAGCCAAGCGCCATCTCACGGTGGCCTTGGTCGGAAACCCCAATACCGGCAAGACGACACTTTTCAATGCGCTCTGCGGCCTGCATCAACGAGTCGGGAACTACCCTGGCGTAACCGTCGAAAAGAAGGTTGGCACCTGCACCATAGGCAACACGACGATTCAGTTTATCGACTTGCCAGGCACCTACAGCCTGGCGGCACGCAGCCCCGATGAACTGGTCACCGTCGATCTGCTGCTCGGCCATCAAGCCGGTGAGCCGAAGCCTGATTTGATCCTGAACATTGTCGATGCCAGCAATCTCGAACGGCATCTGTTCCTGACCACGCAACTGATTGATCTGGGTATCCCGATCATCGTTGCAGCCAACATGATGGATCATGCCCAGTCGCAAGGCATCGCCGTTGATTTCGACAAAATTCGCACCAACCTGGGGCTGACGATTCTTCCAATCGAGGCCCATCGGAAGAAGGGTCTGGAAGAACTGCGGACTGCCCTGGTTCAGCAGACGGTCACGCAGCCAAAGAACTCTCCTTTTCCTGAGGCATTCCAGCACGAAGTCGATCAACTGAGTTCGTTCCTTCAGGAACATCAGACCTCGGTGGAAGATCGTCATCCGGCACTATTGTCCCGGCTGCTCATTGATCGTCAGGGAGCTATCGAGCAGCGGTATGTCATTCGCCAACCGAAGACATTGCCCGTCTTTCTCGAAGCCGCACGACAACGGCTGGATCAGGCCGGTTACAGCGTCCCGCAAATGGAAGCACGCCATCGCTATGCTTTCCTCCGCCAGGCGGTCCGCGACGCCATCGTGAAACAGAACCGGCCACGCAATGATCTGTCGAGCCGGATAGATCGGGTACTCACACACCGAATATGGGGGCTCTTGATCTTCCTAGCCATCCTCTTTGCCATTTTTCAATCGATCTTCGTCGGTGCGGAACCGCTCAAGGCAATGCTCGATCAGGGTATTAAGAAATTGGGGGAGGTATCTACCAGTTGGATGAGTGCCGGGCCGTTCAAAAGCTTGATCACTGATGGTATCTTTGCCGGCGTGGGAGGTATCATCGCCTTCCTGCCCCAGATTCTAATTTTGTTCGGCTTCATGGCTATTCTTGAAGACTGTGGCTACATGGCACGGGCTGCGTTCCTGATGGACAAAATCATGTCGCGCTGCGGCCTCAGCGGCAAATCGTTTATTCCGATGCTCTCTTCGTTCGCCTGCGCCATTCCCGGCGTGATGGCTACCAGAGTTATTGAAGATCGACGGGATCGCCTGGCGACGATGCTGGTGGCGCCCCTGATGAGCTGCTCGGCCCGGCTGCCGGTCTATGCCCTCTTGATCGGGGCCTTCGTGCCGCTCACC
>DAOMFV010000011.1:0-59277 GCA_035430005.1 Gemmatales bacterium | reverse complement strand
GATGCTTGGCGGTTGGCTGCCGGGCCTTGTGCTCTTTGGTCTCTACATGATTGGTATCATTGTGGCTCCGCTGGTGGCGCTGGTACTTAAGCGAACAGTGCTGCGGGGCGAAACGCCGATCTTTATTCTGGAACTGCCGCCCTACCGCTGGCCTTCGATCTATTCGGTGCTGCACCGGATGCTGGAACGGGGCTGGGCGTTTGTGCGCCGGGCTGGAACATTTATCCTGGCAAGCATGATCATCGTCTGGGCGCTGCTCTACTTCCCCCGCACCGATGCCCAGGGCCGGTTCTACGATCAACAAGTGGAGGAACTGAACGATAAGCATGACGAGCTGGTCAAAGAGGGGAAGACCGAAGAAGCGGATAAGGTCGAAGCGGAGATGAAGCAGGTGCAGGGCCAGTGGAAAAGGAACTCGGCGCTCGGTCGGGTGGGCTACTTCCTTTCACCCGTCTTTCAGCCGCTTGGTTGGGATTGGCGTATGGGTACGGCAGCCCTGGCCAGCTTCCCGGCGCGGGAAGTAATGGTCGGCGTGCTGGGTATCCTCTTTAACACGGGAGAAGCAGGCAAAGACAAGGAAGAAGAACACCGGGCGGCGCTGCGCAAGCAACTACAGGAAGTGGAATGGGAGGATGGCTCGCACCGTAAGCTGTTTACCCTGGCCAGCGCGCTTTCAGTGATGGTCTTCTTTGCTCTCTGCTGTCAATGCGCATCCACCCTGGCAGTGATTGCCAGGGAAAGCAACTCGTGGCGCTGGCCGATTCTGACGTTTGTCTACATGACGGTGCTCGCCTATCTGGGGGCAATGCTGACGTATCAACTCGCTTCCCGGCTGGGGGGGGCGTAATCATGGACACGCAGACCTGGGCAGTGTTCGCTGTGCTGCTGTTAGCCGGGAGTTACCTCTCGTACCGGGGATGGCGAGGGTGGAAGCGCATTCGATCAGGCGGGTGCAGTTCCAGTTGTGGCTGCGACGTGACGAAGGATGAAGCGAAACAGCCGGGCCTGGTTCAGGTGAACGACCTGACCGCCCGGCTGCGTTCTCGTACCAATCCCCGCTAAGAATAGTTATTTCCCAGGAGGAGTCTTCGCTGGAGCACTGGGAGCTGGTGGAGGAGTTGCCGCCTGTTGATTGGCTAGTCGAGCAGACTCTATGGCAACTTCAGCCGGCTTTATTAACAATTCGATGTCTTCAGCCAATTCTGCTTCAGTGTGCGACCCTTCCCAGATATGACGCACATTGCCGGTACTATCGATCAGATACCACGTCGGTAAGATCTTGGCGCCAATCGACTGGGAGATGGCTGATCCGTCCGCCTGAAGGTTTTTCGCATTGCGCCACGGAAGCTTGAACTTCTTCATGCCAAAATCAAGAATATCACCGTCGGTGTCGGTATTGATGCCGAGAATTTCAAAAGGACGATTGGTGTATTTCTCCAGCAGCGCCTTTTGTGTCTCCAGGGCAGGATGACATTTGGGGTCGCCAAAGCCGTAAAAATGTACCAGAATCACTTTGCCTCGGTAGTCACTCAATTTGAACAACTTATTGTCCATGTCAGTAATCTTTAGATCAGGCATGGCAGTTCTTGCTGTCACGGTATATTTGTCGCCAATCGTCTGTCGATTGGCCGACGGGTCAACTTTCTTCTCAACTTTGCCATCGGTAAACACAAGATATAAGGTCACTGCTGGGATCAGGATGGCGGAGATGGCCCCGACGAGGAGCAGGGTGCGGGGAGACAGCTTGCTGTCCAGAGAGAGCTTGGCTGGCTGCTTGACCCGGAAAGTTGCCCCTTTGGATTCGATCTTCGTGCTGTGAGAAGAGACCGTTCCGGATCCAACTTTTCCGGGCTCCACCATACCAGACGACCCCTGGAGTGGAGCGGTGGGCTGAAGATTTCCCGTTTGCGGCCGATACATGCCGGCGGTGACTTGCCCCAAGGACATGGAATCGAACTGGGTGCCCGCCGAGATGACTGGAATATTCTGCGAATTATTGCCCAGAAAGGGGGTTAGCGCTGCAATCACTTCGTTGGGAGATCGGTAACGATGTTCGGGGCGCTTGGCCATCATGTGGGCCAGCACATGGTTCATCCCCTCAGGGATTTCAGGCCGCAGGCGACTGATGGGCACAGGCATCTGCATCTGGTGCTGAAGCAGCTTCTGGGCGGTCGTGCCCTCGACCGGAGGCTTACCCGTGACCAGTGTGTAAAAGGTGGCTCCCAGACTGTAGATGTCCGCCCGCACATCCACCGTGTTGTTGGCAATGGCCTGCTCCGGGGCGATGTAGTCGATTGAGCCCATTACATCCTTGCCGTCTGATAAATCCTGCGTCAGATTATCCTGCACCACCTCGAACGAGCGTGCCAGGCCCAGATCGAGAATCTTCACCTGGCCTGTCTTGTCGACCAGGATGTTTGCTGGTTTGATGTCACGATGCACCATGTTGCGTTCGCTGGCATGCTGCAGACCCTTGCACGACTGAATGAGAATGTTGACAGCCGTCTTCCAGGGTAGTGGTCCCTTGGTATCGACATACTTCTGTAGATTTGTGCCGTCAATGTACTCCATCACCAGGTAGTGCATGCCGTTCTGTTCGCTGACATCGAAGGCCTTCACGATATTGGGATGGTCGAGAGCCGCTGCAGCACGCGCTTCCCGATAGAAGCGCTCCAGCGAGAGCTTGTCCTTGGTCTTGTCTTCAGGCAGAATCTTGATGGCGACACGGCGTTTGAGCTTTTCATGCTCGCCGAGGTAGACGATGCCCATGCCACCGGCACCGATCTTATCCATCACCCGGTAGGCGCCGATGACCAGCCCCTTGAACCGCCCGCCCAGGAGCGACTTGGCCTGGAATGACGTAATCAGCTTGGATACAATCAGGTACTCGGCTATTTTGATCGGCTCTTCCGAGGTGCCCGTGTATTTGCTCAAAGCTTCGTCCAGCGCAGCTTCTTCGACTAGTCCGCTCTTGCGCAATGACTCTAGAAATTGATTCGATGTTGCAACCGGCATGGGCTGCGTCCCCCGTGTAATACGTGTAACTGATCTTAACTTTAATCTCAGCCAAGATCAAACAAGAAGGAAGTTATCATCATGAATTCTGCTGAAATTATACGATTATCGGGGCTGAATGTGCACTTGATGGCCCTCCAGGCGCAATCTTCCTTCAGCAATTAAGTTGATGGCCTCGGGAAATGCCTCGCATTCTGCATGAAATACCCGCTGGCCCAGTGTTTCAGCGGTATCCTCATCGAGCACTGGCACAGTGCGCTGCAGAATAATGGGGCCATGATCGAACTCATTATCAGCGAAATGTACGGTGCAGCCTGAAACTTTGACTCCTGCTGCCAGGGCCGCTTCATGGACGTGGTGCCCATAATATCCTTTGCCGCAGAACGCCGGGATCAGCGAAGGGTGAATATTGATGACCCGATGCGTGAAGTCGTGGGGAATGGGCAAGAACTCCAGAAACCCCGCCAGGCAGACCAGATCAGCCTTCACTTCCCGAATACGGGAGTACATCGCCTCACCGAACTGCTCACGGGTCTTGCCCTTGCGGGCGATCACTTCATGAGGCAACCCCGCCTGGGCAGCTCGCACCAAACCATAAACAGCAGGCCGGCTGGAGATGACGGTGACGATCTCAGCGTTCAGCCGCCCCTGGGCCTTGCGATCAATAAGGTTCTGCAACGTGGTGCCGCCAGCACTGATGAGGACAGCCAGACGTAGTGTCGCCACCGTAGTGAGTCTCCTGGGGAGAAGACCATTGTATGAGCCTGTTGAAGAACTTAACAACCGTTGGGAGCGTGAGACTGAACTCAGTACTCCGAGAACAGTGGTAAGGTGCAACATCAGAGCGAGGCTCTCACTGCTCTGGCGGAGTACCACCAGAGGAGTACCACAGTCGTTGCTGGATGAAGCAAATTGCCAATCATCTTTCTATGGCTTCTTGGCCGGTTCATCCTTCTTGAGCACGAAACGGCCGGGGAGGTTGTAAATGCGGCGAGCGGTGGGGGAGTAATTGTAGTCTTTGAAGTCAATGATCTTGCCGCCGACTTCGGGGATGAGTTTGTTCTTGTCGTTGATGTACATGGGCACGAGGATACCTGTGCGGTATTCATAAACTTTTTCGTTTGGGGTTTTGGCTTCGATCAGGGCACTGGGGCCACCAATGCGGCCGAACTTGGAATTGATGCTCGTCATGTCGGGGATGAATGTGCCTTTGGCATCGAGTACGCCAAGACATGGGTTTGGTCCGAGAGTGTGCCGGTAATTGATAGTGAGGTCGGGTACGAACAGATATTGTTCAGACTGAATGCACAGTAACACTGAAAGCAGTAGCAATAACATGGGTTAGCTCTCCGAAATAATCACTTCTTGATTTGATTAGTTGTTTTACTCTTCAACACAAATCTTCCCGGCAAATTGTAGATACGCCGTGCCGTTGGTGAATACCGGTAGTCTTTGAAATCGATAATTTTGCCCCCGACTTCAGGAATCAACCCATGCTGAGGATCCTTGATCATTGGGACGAGAATTCCGCAACGGTATTCGTAAACTGGTTGGTTAATAGCTAGACTTGATAATAAAGGCTGTGGGCCATTGTCCGTTGTATCCCAATCATCCTCGCGGGGATATCGTTTCAAGTCCGGAACGAAATCGCCGTCTTGGTCATAGTATCCAAGACAGTACTTATTTCCGACCATAGTACGTGCTATGGATTTCGCATTTGCATCATACACGTAGTCTTGCACTACTGGGAAAAGAATGAGGGCTAATCCGAAGATCATTGCCATCTCCTAAGCCATGTATCATTCGCAGTTGGAAGCGTTGTCTTATCAGGTTTAACGTGAGATATTACATAGTTTTGACTTGGTACAACCGAACCTTTTGCTAAGGTCAGTCCTTGACCAAGCACATAGTTCGCTGCTTCCAAAGTATCTTCCCATGTTCTGTAGGCTAGCGGAAACATACTTGGTCCATTGGGATTTGTGTATGATAACGTAACCCACAGTATCGTAGGGTGGGTCGAGCTGGATCTTGCAAGCGCGCTTGCTCTGAAGCTTTGACGCTCGACCCACCCTACCTCCCGCTGCCACAGCTTTCGAGCTGTTCAACAGGCTTTAGCTGCTCACCTTCCTCACCATCAACCCCGCCAGATATCCTGCCTTAAATCCTGCGTCGATATTTACACACGCCACATTGGCGGCACAACTATTGAGCATCCCCAGTAACGCAGTCAAGCCGCCGAAGTGGGAACCATAGCCAACGCTGGTGGGCACACCGATGACGGGGCAGGCGACCAGGCCGCCGACGACACTGGCGAGCGCCGCCTCCATCCCGGCCACGACGATGACGACATCGGCTTGACGGATGCGTTCCACCTGGGCAAGCAACCGATGCAGCCCCGCTACACCGACATCGGCAATGAGATCAGTGGTGACACCCATCGCTTTGAGCGTCGCCTGGGCTTCGTGGGCTACCGGCAGATCAGCGGTGCCGGCTGTGACGATGGCGACCCGTCCCTCGCTCGCGCTTCGGGCTATCATCCCCTCAGCGGACAGCCAGAAGGTTTTGCCGAGGCGGTCTTGTTCAGCGTGGGGGAAGCTTTCACCGAGAGCCAGGGCCTGGGCATCGCTGACTCGGGTAACCAGGCAGCCTTGCTGAGCCTGGGCCAGGGTTTTGACAATCTGCACCACGCCTTCAACGGTCTTGCCTTCACCATACACGACTTCGGGAAAGCCGCACCGCTGCTGACGTGCCAGATCGATACGGGCAAAGCCCAGGTCGGCAGTACCCGGATCGACAGGCTTGGAAGACATGCAGGTTACCAGACGAAGAGGAGATCGGTCTTACGCTCCCCCCTTTCTAAGGGGGAGTTGGAGGGGGTTTTGTCAGCGATGAAGAACCCCACCCAACCTCACCATGGTAAGGGGAGGAGCATACCAGATGAAGGTCAACTGCGAAGCGAACGGCATTACTTCTGTGGAAGCGGCTTGAAGACCTCTTTGTTGGGAGGCTGGTTATTTTGGAGCCAATCGGCCAGGTTCTTGACCGCATCGGTGTTCTTCGTGAAATCGTCCAGGAAGACTAACAATGCATCAGCCTTGCCTTTGAAGCTTTGCAGATAAGTGGCCACCGGTTGAATGGTCTTCTGGGCGGCGAATCCGGCGATGGCGACATAGAGTCGCTGAGCTTCCAGAGGCCAGGCGAACGCCGTTGCACCCTTGTTATCCAGATCCGCGTTGGCCTTAGCGCCCAGGTCGGTCAGGAATTTGCCAATCTGATAGGCGGAATAGTCTGGCTGATAACTGGGACTAAAGTCCGTGCGAAGCTGACACAGCGCAATAGTGGCATCGAGCCGTTCGCGCGGGCTGGCAGCCGGGGTGATGCCGGCGTCGCCGGCGACGATGCGGTTCAGCAGTTCCGCGATGGGGCCTTCCTGTTTGCCTGCCGCCCGTTCATCGACGATGAGAGGCCGACGGCTGGCGCCGAGCGCCCGTTCTGCTGCTCGGCGAACGTAACGCAGGGCCTCCACCTCTTCCGGATGCAGGTACTGCAGCCGGGATTCGGGCACTTTGGTGTTGGCGTTCAGCCAGTCGTAAACGGTGAACAGGGCAGTCTTGAATCGGAGCGCGCCGTCTTTGCTCTGGAACAGTTCCTTCGCCCGAATATCGTTCGTCCCGTTCAGAGCGAAAATCTCTTCCAGCCCGCGGAAGGCCCAGAGCCGTACGGCATCATGCTCGCCGGGATGATTGATGATGTTGATCAGTTCATCAACCGCGGCTTCCTGGCCCCACTCGGCCAGTCTGGCCAGCACCCGGGCGCCGTTGATGCGGGCAATGTACTGCTTATTCTGCATCACCAGTTTGGCATGCTTGATCATGATCGGTGCAACCTGCTGCACGTAAGCCAGTTGGCGTTTGCGGGTGGCGGCTACATCCTGGTCAGAAGCTGGCCCAACAAAGGTGCGAGGCAGAAGGCGCGGGCTATTCTCGGTGGTACCGATGATATCTGACATGATGGTGCCCACCGTGCCAACCCGGCTTGCGTCTCGATCCTTCTGCACTTCCTCCCACGTGAGGCGATAGAGGTAATACTTGATCACCTTCTCAATGGCAGCCAGTTCAGCTGCATTGTGGATGACATAATCAGGCTCAGCTGAGAGCGCCAGGCGATACGCCAGATTAGTGTCGGAAGATTTAGGAATGTCTTTTTCGGCAACCTCTTCGCGCTCTCGATCGAGCGGAGCGAATTGCCCTTTGGGTGGCTGCGACACCGCTATCGATGTGGCAGACACCAACAACGACAGAATGAGGATCGAGCGTTTGACCGCGAACATGGGTGGGTCCCCTGAAGGCTGCGTCGAGACAGCAGCAATTGATGTGCTATTCAGGCTAACTGGCGGGGAGCATCACGTCAAGCGGCTCATGGGCTACAAGCCCCAGATTCCGGGGAAACCCGCTGGGGGATTGTGACGGTTAGGGGGTTGGGTGGCAGTCAATTAAGCCGCATCCGCATCCACCCTCGTCTCCTTCTGCATATACATCTGCTCAATCGTCTGGCTGTAGTTCTTGGTGATGACCCCGCGGCGGAGTTTGAGCGTGAGCGTCAGTTCATCCGTTTCCACCGAAAAGGGCCGCGCGATCAGGGCGAAGTTGCGGATTTGTTCGTGGTGGGCGACATCCTTCAGCAGCGTGCTGATGCGCTCGGCATAGAGTTGCCTGATCTGAGGATGAACCAGCATTTCGTCGTCGTCGGTCCACTCCAGCTTTGCTTCAGCCGCCCAGGGTTTGAGGAAGTCCATACCGGGGACGATGAGGGCTGTCAGGAACTTGCGACGGTCCCCGATGACGACCACCTGCATGAACAGCGGGTCTGCTTTGAGGAGCGATTCGAGAAAGACCGGAGCGATGTTCTTGCCGGCGCTGGTGACGATCAGTTCCTTCTTGCGCCCGGTGATCTTGAGATAGCCTTCGCTGTCGAGGCTGCCAAGATCGCCGGTGTGCAGCCAGCCATCGGTAATCGCTTCGTCAGTCGCCGTTGGATTATTCCAGTAGCCGAGCATGATGTTGGGGCCTTTGGAGAGAATCTCGCCGTCAGGGGCAATCTTCACTTCGATGCCTGGCAGGATCTGTCCGACCGTGCCGGTCTTGTAGTAGTCGGGTGTTTCGCCGCTGATGACTGGTGAGGATTCGGTCAAACCATAACCCTGTAGCAGAAAGACGCCATGCTCCCGGTAGAAGGTAGCCACGTGTTCGGGCAGCGGCGCGCCGCCGGCGACACAGACGCGCAGCCTGCCGCCGAATAGATGCTGCAGCATGCCGGGGGTCTTGGCTTCGATCAGTTTGTTCATTACCTTTTCGTAGAAGTAGGGCACGCCGTTCATCAGCGTGGGGCGGTAGTAGGCGCAGTTCTCCAGAATCGTGTCGGTTGAATCGGCCAGGGCCAGTTCATAGCCGCAGCCCAGGATGCCGTAGAGATCACAGGTGCGGGCGAAGATGTGGCTCATGGGCAGCCAGGTCAGGCGGATATCATCATTGAGGGCATGGGTCATCTCGGCGGTCATCAGGCAGTTGCTCGCCAGGTTGTTCTGGGTAAGCATGGCTCCCTTGGGCTCGCCGGTGGTGCCGGAGGTGTAGATGATGGTGGCGACATCACTGGGAGAGACGGACTGGGCTGCTTCCTCCAGTTGCTTCTTCCCCGCTGCCGAATCGATGGGCCTGGTCAGCGTGTTCAATTGCGTGAAGCGATGTGTTCCGAAGGGCTTCCTGCATTCGTCGAAGCTGAGCAGGTTCAGCTTAAGTTCACCCAGGTGCGGGGCAATCATGCTGGCGAAGTTCTTGTCAGCGACGATGACGGTCTTGGCACCACTGTGATTGATTTGCCAGACCATCTGCGGGCCGGAGAGGGAAACGTGGACGGGCACATTGATGCCGCCCGCCGCTAGGATGGCCATGTCGAGCACGACCCATTCATAGCGGTTGGGAGAGATGAGCATCACCCGGTCGCCCTTCTCGACGCCGAGGTTTTTCAATGCCACAGCCGTGCGACCCACGTCATCGGCCAGTTGTGCCCAGGTGCGGTGCAGGTACTCGTTGTTGTGCCGGAAGTGGACCGCCGGGCGATCAGCCTGCTTGGCGGCACGGTCGAGGAAGAGTTTGATGAGGGTGGTGGGTTCAGGATTCATGATTCACACTGTGCAAGTGGATGAATGGATACCACGACCACCGTAGTGTGGCCGTGCCTGCTGACTTGATGATACACAACCTGCGGTATTACGGAAGGCGAATCATTGACAGGGGGTAGACATCTTCAATGGAAAGGACGGCCAGCAAGGCGGAGAACCGTAGGGTGGGTCGAGCGCTGATCTGTCCCGTAACAGGCCGTGTGCAAGTCCAAGCGAGCCCCACCAACTTCGGTGCGTCTCACTGAGTACTGAGTACAGTTCGACACACCCTACGCTACTACGCTACGGAGAGTGCCGATCAGATGCTCTCCTCGACAATAAGAAAGAAATCGAATCCCTGACACAAAGGAAGTCGAGTATTGGGTAAGACATCCATGAATGAAGCCAGCTCTTGGTCCGTAACAACTCTCCTTTGGCCTTCGCCGACTAGTTCCAATACTTCCCCATCATGGAGCAATTCACCGCTTGCTCTGACGGAATACTTATGGCCTCGACGCTGGAGAATGATCAAAGAACGACCATCAACATGCGCCGGTTGATACATGTCATTCTCCAGATTGACACTACACCCTCTCAAAGATCGTCGCGATGCCCTGACCCATGCCGATGCACATGGTCGCCAAACCGACGTTCTTGTTGCCGTCGATCATGTTGTGGATGAGCGTGGTGCTGATTCTCGCGCCGCTGGCGCCGAGCGGGTGGCCGATGGCGATGGCACCGCCCCGGACGTTGATCTTGCTCTCATCCAGCTTGAGCATGCGGATGCAGGCGAGCGACTGGGAGGCGAAGGCTTCGTTCAGTTCGATGACATCGATGTTGTCCAATGTCATGCCGGCACGCTTGAGCGCTTTCTGGGTGGCCGGTACCGGGCCGGTGCCCATCACGCAGGGTTCGACGCCGATCGCTGCGGTAGCGACAACACGCACCAATGGCTTCAGCCCCAGTGCCTTGGCCTTCTCTTCGGACATGATGAGCAGCGCCGCAGCGCCATCGTTCAGCGGTGAACTGTTGCCGGCGGTGACGGTGCCCTTGCCGGGCATGAAGGCGGGAGGCAGCGCGCCCATAGATTCGAGCGAAGCATCGGCACGAACGCACTGATCGGTCTCACACAAGATGCGCTGGCCCGCTTCATCGTGACCATAGATCGGCACGATCTCCTTCTTGAACTGCCCCTCGGCATGGGCCTTCGCCGCCTTGAGGTGGCTGTTCATGGCGAACGTATCCTGTTCTTTCCGGCTGATCATGTTCGCCTGGGCCAGGAACTCGGCGGTCACCCCCATCATCATGGCGGCCTTGCTCGTCTGGTTGAAGAGCATGGGGTTGATCTCGCCGATAGTATCCATCGGGATGTGCTGCATGTGTTCCAAACCGCCGACGATCTGGGCATCCTCCGCGCCGGCGATAATGGAGTGCGACGCCTGATTGAGCGCCTGCAGACTCGAGCCGCACCAGCGGTTGACCGTCGCCCCGGAGACGGTGAACGGCAGACCCGCCATCAGGCTGACGGCCCGGCCGACGTTGAGTCCCTGTTCCTTTTCGGGGAAGGCACAGCCGAGAACGAGATCGTCGATCTCTTTGGGATCGATGCCGGAGCGCGCGACCACAGCTTTGACCACGGCGGTAGCCAGATCGTCGGAACGAACATTGCGATACCAGCCCTTTTCCTTGTGGGCACGGCCGATGGGAGTACGGGCACAGGCGACAATGACGGGACGTTTCATGGGAGTGGCCTTATGGTTGCCATCACGCTCCGCGTGATGTATGGGTGTGCAATGTCAGGGGTTAGTGTTTTGATCTCGGCGGCTGCATCATCACGCGGAGCGTGATGGCAACTCTAAATCTCGTTCGGCGGCAGATCGTAGAAGTTATTGCCACTCGAAGCCAGTTCCAACAGTAGTGGCGTGGGCTTGAACCGTTCGCCGAGGGCTTCATAAGGCTTGAGCATATCCACGATGTTGGCGGCCCCGACGGTATCGGCCCAGAACATCAGGCCGCCCTTGAACGGCGGGAAGCCGATGCCATTGATCACGCCCAGATCGACATCCGAAGCATGTCGGACTTTCTTCTCCTGAAGGATGCGGGTCGCTTCGAGCAGCATCGGCAGGAAGAGCCGATCCATCGCCTGCTTCTCGGTCGGCGGGGTGCCGGAACGGCGGAACGGTGCGATGATCGCTTCAACAGCCGGGTCATCTTGAGCCTTGTCCTTCTTGCCGCCGCCATACTTGAAGAAGCCGGCATTGGTCTTCTGACCGAGACGTCCCGCTTTGACGATGGCTTCCAGTACGGGAGTACGGATCACCCGATCGGGGAAGGCCTTGAGCATCACGCCGCCGGCGAGCATGGCGGTGTCCATGCCCACCACATCGCTCAAGGTGATGGGGCCCATCGGCATACCGAACGCCTTGGAAGCCGAATCGATGGCACGCAGCGGCATGCCATCCATAATCAGTTCCATCGCCTCATTCATATAGGGGAAGAGCACACGGTTGACGAGGAAGCCGGGGCCATCTTTGACGACGACAGTGACCTTGCCCAGATTCTTGGCGAAGGCAACGGCACTCACAACCGTTTCATCGCTGGTCTTGGGGCCTTTGATGATTTCGACCAGCGGCATCTGACGGACGGGATTGAAGAAGTGGATGCCGACAAAGCGGTCGGGGTTCTTCAGCCCTTCAGCTAGGTGACCGATGGAGATGACCGAGGTGTTGCTGGCCAGGATCGCCCCCGGCTTCAGCAGCGGCTCGATTCGCTTGTAGAGGTCTTTCTTGACTTCGGGATTTTCGACAACGACTTCGATCACCATATCGCACTGGGCGAAGTCGGCATCTTTCATCGTGCCATGCATCAGCGGCACGAGCTTAACCAGCTTGCCGGCGTCGGGGCCTTTGACCGCCTTGTCGAAGCTCGCTTCTTCGAGGCTCTTCTTCACCCCGGCGGCGAGCGCTTCGGGCTTCACATCGCTCTGAGTAACTTCCAGCCCTTTCTTGATGCAGGCGGCAGCAATGCCCGAACCCATGATGCCTGCGCCGAAGAGGCCAACGGTCTTGATCGGCTTGGGCTCGACTTTGGCGGTAATGCCCATGTCCTTCTTGTTCTTGTCCAGAATCAGGAAGATGTTGACCAGGGCACGATTGATGGGACTGCCAAAGAGTTCAGCAAAGGCGGTAGCTTCGGCCTTGTAGGCAGCGGCAGCATCCAGGCCGGCGGTGGTCAGGATCTGCTTAAGGCAGGCCAGCGGGGCAGGGTACTGGCCCTTGGTCTGCTGTTGAATGTAGGCGGTGGCAGTAGCTCCCATGAACGCCATCTCGGTGGGGTTAAACTTGATCGGCTTGTCCCACTTGACCCGATCCTTCTTGAACTGACCACTCTTTTGTTCTTCACGGATCAACTGGATGGCTGAGGCGATGAGCTTCTCGGAAGTTACCACATCAGTCGCCAGCCCCTGCATCACGCAGGCTCGGCCATCAATGTTCTCGCCGCTGGTACACAGTTCCAGAGCATTGGCGATATTGCTGATGCGGGGAGTGCGGACGGTGCCGCCCCAGCCGGGGAAGATGCCGAGCTTCACTTCGGGGAAGCCGAACTGCGCCTTGGGATTGCTCCCGAAGATTCGCCTGTCGCACTGAAGGGCCAGTTCGGCGCCGCCACCCAGGCACAGGCCATCGATGGCTGCGACCGAAACGAAGTTCGCCTTGGCCAGGTGCTCGAAGAGCGAGCGGCCACCCGTGCTGAAAGCGATCACTTCGCTTTTAGGCGATTCAAAGTTCTCAATGAACTCGGTGATGTCTGCCCCGGCGACAAAGACGCCCGGCTTGCCGGAGGCAATGATCAGCCCAGCAAGATCGGTCCGTTTGCCCAGGTTCGTAAAGTGATCGCGCAGCTCCGCCAGAAAGCCACGACTGAGGACGTTGGCCCCTTTGTTGGGCGTGTCCAGAGTCAGCAGAGCGATATCCGGTTCGGGGAAGGTCAGCTTGATCGCCGGGGTACTGCTCATAGAGAGTGTTCCTTGGAGAGCTTGTTCTTTGACATCCTAGTGGCACGGGGGCGGAAATACACGCCTCTTTCGATGGTAGTGTAGCCAAACCCGTGCCATGGCGGTAGCCGAAGTCGTGAGACTTCGGATCGCATGGGCTTGACTTTGTGTCATTGCTCTGAAGTCTCACGACTTCGGCTACGAATTAGATGTGGCTCAGCGGCGAAGACCGTGCCACTGCGTGACAGCGCCAATGAATCCCAACCATTCACTTGATGCTCGCCCCCCTGTCACGCAGTGTTAGGGTGCAATCGCCTAGCAGCACTGCGTGATAGCCTCGACAGGAAATTTCCAAATATCTGAAATAGAACGTGTCCCAATTACGCTTAGTTATTTGAACACTTGCCCAGGCAGTTGATCCGGTACCTTGTGGTGACCGGCGACGCCACCGGGTTCTTCCATCCTAGAAGTTTGGAGTTAAGACATGAGTTCTTCCGAAGCGGTCGCACCCAGGGACTTTTCAGGTACCTCAGACCGGGGTAATTTCAGCGAGGCGCTAAACCTTGCTATTCACGCCGCTAAGGATGGGTTGAAGAAGAAATGGATCAGCTATTCATTCAAAGACTTCAAAGGCATCAATGGCGGCCCTAAGCTGCAAAATGAGATTACCGTCTGCATTCAGGCACATGAACATGTCGCCCCAGCGGCAGTATTTGAAGCAGATTTTACTCTGGGCAATCATGATGACATCACCCATGAAGTGGGAGAGCACTATGTGGCCTGCGGCGCGCTGGGCCGACTGGGATTGTGGTGGATCATTCAGTCCAATTTGGACATGGATGTCTGGCAGGGATCCAATGAAGTGCATTTCGATAATTGCCATTTTCGCGAAGGCATTCAACAGATCCAGGACAAGTGGGATATTATCAACCGCATTGGCAATAGCAGCAGCCTGAGCGCCCGCACTTCGTTCGGTCACCTCCTGCACACGGTGCAGGATTTCTATGCTCACTCGACGTGGGTGGAGATACATCAGCAAAATGGGGTTTACCCTATTCCCGTTTGGGATGGAACGTACAACTCGCTGCCAACCGGCATCATTAGCGGTACCTGGCGCTGGGGCAAGCACTTGTGCCCCTCAGGCACGCCGGATCACGAATATATCAACAAGGATTCAGCCGATTCCATTCGCGGCAAACAGAAAGTGGCAGGCGGCCCGAATAACGGCAAGACCTACTTTGAACTGGCCTACGAGGTTGCCAGGAGGGCAACCCAGGAACAGTTCGCCAGGTTCTTCGGCTTTGTGGCCCCAGTCTCTACGAAGAAAACGGAACGTTTCCCCATGGCTGAATACAGGAAAGCGCACGATGGCATGGTTCAGCACATGATGAAAAACCTTGAACTGGAACATGGCGAATTGGACATCACGTTTACCTCACCCGAGTGCGGTTGCAAGAAAGCTTAGAGCATTTCTCATATCACTGGAGCGTAACTGTGGTATCGTAAACTGTTACCATGAAATGGTACTGGCATCTACTCTTTCTGTTCGTCGCCGGCGTTGCAGCCTGGTTCGCCAGCGACTGGTTGAGTCAACCACTGTGGCAAATCGAGGAGGCACGTCCGGTCAGCTTCGACAAGTTTGACGAAGCCCGCAAAGAATGGACGACCCTGACAGGCGACGCTGAGAGAAAGAACTGGTGGATCGAAACCCGAGCAGGCTGCGATCCGACGGTGATTCGCCGATTGAAGCTCGAACTGCCGCCGTTGACGGGGGATATTCCTTATTTCGGTTCCAGCGTCAGCCTGATGTCTTTTTCAGGAGATGCAGTGCTTTGCCATGAGTACATCCGTTTAGGAAATCCCAACGCCAATGTTTCTGTAGAAATGCGTTACTGCATCCTTGACCCGGTCACAGGAAAGGTGCTGAGGCGATTCACCATCCCGAACAATCCTCTGGGCCAGATTGCCGGTGATCACAGCAGAGTGGCTTTTACGGAGGGCGTGTTCATTCGGATGTTCGATATCAACACGAAAAAAGAACGTTCGATCAAGGTAGGAAATACCCAATGCCTGTCCTTCTCGCCTGATGGCAAACTGCTGGCTTGCGTAGACCGGGGAAATGACACCTTCTACCTGATCGATTGGGAGAATGCCGTCCTTATCGAACCGCTCCAATCAGCGAAGAAGGTGTCGTCCTTTTGTTTCCTCACCAATGACTCGCTGCTCTTAGCGCATGATAGTTCTCGCAATGAAATGGTACATAGCCGATGGCGTTGGGATGGCTCCTCGCTGAAGCAGGTTTCGCCTGGGGTCAGGCTCTCCAGTCAACAATTCATGCCGCTCGTCAAACCAAATCACACCGACGAACTGCACTTGAGCGTCAATTCTGTCAAAGATTGGCCCATGCAACTCAAGTCACTCTTCCAATGGCTGGCAGATACGAAGTTTCCCATCGAACGATGGATTCCCAAGCAATACCGTCGCCATTGGGTGGTGTTGGACGATCAGGATCATATCCAGCGCGAGTACTATGAAAGTAACCAAGGCAGACGGCACGCGCTGTACGATCAACTCTCGGTAGAAGTAGAGCCAGACAAGCAATTCGGCAGTGCGACAATCACCTTCTGGAATGAGCATCCCGTCTGGCCCAATTCCCTGGCAGTGGGGGTAGTGCTGTATCTGCTGCTGTACGTCATGCTGCTGGTACGACAGAGTTGGAGTACTCAGTAGCCGAAGTCGTGAGACTTCGGATCGCCTGGAACATGATGCTTTCTCTCCGCTCTGAAGTCTCACGACTTCAGCTACCACGAAGATACTCGGCAATAGCGGTGTGCTGTCCGTGGTTCGCCCAGTTGAGAGGCGTGCTATCGTAAAGAGTATCCCGCATATCGAGTCGGGCGCCCTGCTCCACCAGTAGCTTCACCGTCTCCAGATGGTCGGCCCAGACCGCTTGATGCAACGGCGTGGCATGGGAATGAAACCCTTCCGGGTTCAGACGATTCGGGTCTTCACCGGCATCGAGTAGCAGTTTCAGTGTGTTGGTACGCCCCAATTGGGCAGCGAGGGCCAGGGCTTGGTGCCGGGCCAGGCTGTCTGCTGTGGGCAGGTATCCTGTAGTCTCTTCAACACGACCCAACCCCGCTGCCACGACCAGGTTGTCAATCGGCGCTCCCCGCCTGACCAGGGCCTCCGCCGTGTCGGAGTAGCCAAACTTCAGGCAGGTCATCACCGACGATGCCCACTCGGTACCGGGGCCATGAAGAAGCGCGCCATGATCGAGCAGAGTTTCAGCCAGGGCGATCTGCAAACCTGCGTTGTGGGGATGAGAGCTCGAAAGGAGCATACTCATAGTGGTGCATTTCTTGTCGTACATATCAGCGAGCGCATCAGGCACCGCACCGGCTTCGAGCAACAGCTTCGCCACGTCAACAGCATTAGCGGGAGTCTGTTGCCTGACATTCTCTACACCGTTGGCCGCGATATAGTGCAGGAGCGTTGCATGGTGTGAGCGGCTGGATCGCGCATGCACCAAGTCGGGATGTGCCTGCAACATTGATCTCAAGGTGGCGACATCACCTGAAACCACCGCTTCGACCGCCTGTTCAAACCGACGCACCGGGCCATCGGCTTTCACGGCTTCGGTGTAAACGGCCAGCGCAGTCCAATCATCAAAGAAGTTTTCTCTGGCGATCAACAGCTTGGCGTCGTCCAGAGTCAGAGTTGCAGCCTTGACCTCATCGACATGCTTGCCCCTGAACCGGGGATGCATCCACTTGAACCGCCACTGGGCATCGCTGTTCCCCGATTGAAGGGCGGCGAACAGAGATTCGGCTTGCTGCTGGTAGTCGGCGAGAGAAGCATCAAAGGGCAGGGCATCGGTGCGGTTCATGGGGTTGATCCTGAAAATCTGTTTAGATTTGGGTGCCACCGTTTCGGTACCCCGTAACGGTGCCGGGGACAATGTTGGTTTAGCACCGTTAACGGAGTACCGAAACGGTGGCACCCGAGCATCGAAGTTCCATTGCAAGATCACAGGTAGCCGAAGTCGTGAGACTTTGGATCGCATGGAACTCGACGTTATCTCGCCGCACTGAAGTCTCACGACTTCAGCTACGAAGAAAGTCTACCCGACAGCTCACTCAAACAACACCCCCTGCCTCATCCCCGGTCTCCGAAACGCTTCCTTCGACAACGGTGGCAACGAAGTGGGATACCCCAGCCGCTTCTTGTGTACTCGGAACTGTTGCCGCAGAACATCGGCCCAGATGCCTTGGCCGCGCATCCTGCTGCCGAAGTTCGGATCGTTAAGCTGGCCGCCACGAAGGTCACGGAGACGGTTGAGCACCTTCTCCTTGCTGTTGGGAAAGTGTTGCTCCAGCCAGCCGGCAAACAACTCCTTGATGGCGTAGGGCAGTCTCAGTGGAATGAACCCGGCATACCGTGCCCCCGCTTCGTAGGCAGCAGCGAGGATATCGGGCATCTCGTGATCGTTGAGGCCGGGAATCACCGGGGCGATCATGATACCCACGGGAATGCCCGCCGCGGCGAGTTCCCGGATAGCTGCCAGCCGTCCGCCGGGCCGGGTGGCTCTCGGCTCCAATTGAGAAGCCAGTGAATCATCCAGCGAGGTGACCGAAAGAGCCACATCCACCGCATCGACTTTCGCCAACTCGCTGAGCAGATCGATGTCACGGATAATCAGCCTGCTCTTGGTGATCGCCATCGTAGGCTGACGGAACTCGACCATCACCTTCAGGCATTGTCGTGTCAGTTGCAGCTTCCGTTCGATGGGTTGGTAACAATCAGTCACGCCGCTGAGATTAATCGACTCGCCCTTCCAACTCGGCTTCATCAGTTCCTTACGTAGCAGCTTGGCAGCGTCGAGCTTGACCATAATCTGCGTTTCAAAATCAAGCCCCGACGAGAGGCCATAGTATTCATGCGTAGGCCGGGCGTAACAGTAGATGCATCCATGCTCGCAGCCACGATAGGGGTTGAGCGAGTAGTCGAAGGGAATGTCAGGGCTGTTGTTGCGAGAGAGAATGGACCGGGACTGATCGACAAAGAAGCGAGTCTTCGGTGAAGGGCGATCTTCCTCCGGAAGCTCCTCATCCATTTCATAATGAATTGGCACGAAGCGGTTCACCGGATTGTCGGACGTGCCGCGCCCCTTGATCGGCAGAGTGCTTTGCAGTTCCATCGGCATAGTATACATTAAAACAAATAAATGATACAAGTGAACATATATAAATAATGACGTAAATTGTGGCAGGGGTCACGCTGTACTCGGCGTGACCCCTGCGGTACGTGCAACACCATTGCCAACATGCAGGGGGCAGATGAGTACATCTGACCCCTGCCACGGTTTATGCTTTTACGCTTGCATCATGCACCCGAAACTTCCGCAGATCAAACTCAGACGGCGGCGGGCAGTCGGGATTGATCCACTGAATCACCTCGGCCCAGCCGGCGCTCTCTTCATCGTGTTGCAGGTAGCCATGAATCGGTCGAACCGGTGACCAGCCGTCCTTCATATGGACAGTGAGCACCGGATCGATCAGCTTTCCCGCGATCACCGCATTGACGTAGTCTTCGATATTCATGGTAGCGCAGTGCTTGCCATAGCCTGGCAGCCTGCTGGCCCCGACGAGCCGCCAGAGTTTTTCTCGCTGCACCAGGAACCGGGCCTCGTCAGTCAGAGCGTGGGCTAGCCCATGGTGCTGATGACCGGGATGCACCATGATATCTGCCCCGTAGAGCGTGTGTCCGGTCGGATCGTTATCCAGGAACGTCCCGCCGGCGGTGAGAACGTCCCACGAGTCATCGAGGTAGAAGTCTCTGATGCGCAGCCTGAGGGTGAAGTGAACTCCCGCCACCTCCTGCCGGGTTTCTTCCACACAGACGAACTGGCCTTGAGGATAAGCCTGATGATGATCAGCCAGCTCTTCGAGAGTGTAGGGCGTCTCACTGGGGTAGACCGTCTTGCAGATATCAATGATCGACTGATAGTCGCCTGGTTCGAGCAGACGGATGCGATAGTTAGGGGGAAGCATGGGAGAGACCTGTGTCAGATGAGTAAAGATGAACCGTAGTTTGATCTTTGCAGACGAGGAGTCAAGCAAATTGCCCTGATCCCTAGTCCCTCGGTAAGAAGGTCAGATACTCCCGCCAGGGGCCAACCTCGTTTCGATACTGATAGGCCATCGCCTTGGCGATTTGATGGATATGATTGAGATCATGCGCGACCCAGGTTGCCAGCAGTTGTTTAAGGGTGACGGTACCCAGAGCCGGGTGGGTGCCACGCTGGTTCAGTTGCTCCGGCGTTAGCTTCAGAGCCCGCAAGTTGCTCAGGTTCTTCTCTCGTAGCTGAGCGAACGTAGCCAGCAGATCAGCCATCGTCTTTCCTCGGCTGGCCTCGAACATGGCATAGCGATCAAACGGCGGAAGAGGTTGGGCTTCACCCTGCTCCAGAATGATGTGTGCCCTCACCATCCAGTCGGTCTCTTCGCCATGTATGAGATGCCCCACGACATCGAACGGGCTGAAGGTTTCGGGGCCGTAGTTGCTCATACCCCAGAAGTCGCTCAAGCCCTGGAGCAAAGAATGCAGGACGGCTGGTGTCCGCTGGAGAACTTCGAGTGAATGTTCAAGAATAAATGACATAAGACCACATACGACGACTATGCCTCACTTCGACAGGTAGTCCAGAACGGGTAAGGTTGCCTGACACAAGACGTCGTTCCTCACTGTGTTGAAGGCAAACTGCGCCTCACCAGCAATGCCACCTTGCCTAATTCCCTTTTAGGGTACTTTGGGTTTCATTAGTTCTTGGTAAGTATTAAGCGTTCGATAGTAAGTGACATTGGGGGCATCAACCTTTCTCCAGACTACATCGACTGTGACTATTTTACTTCCTCCACTTTGTGCTATTGGTACTTTGCTCCCGGAAATCACATAAGGGTAACCTTTGACGGCTTCGGATAGAACGATGGCAATGTGTCCATGTTCATAGGTATAAGGAATATCATAGTTATGCGTTTTTGGATTAAGTTTAGCTTGTTTATGGTCTGCCGCTCTTAAGACAGCGACAACGAGATATCCCTCGCTTGCATGTAACGCTGCTTGCGGCCCAAATTTTTCACCTTGGCCGATCTTCTTCCATTGCTTCTCGTTGGTGATTTCTTCGATCAGTTCATTTGCTGTTAGATTTGGAACGGAGAATCCGGGCAGCCCTTTCGCCACCTCCTTGAATAAGCCTGAACAGTTCGTCCGAAGGTCGCTTTTGAGAAAAAGATCCTGAATGAATTTTGGTACAAAAGGCATGTGAATTACCCCATCCGCTGCGCTTGTTTTGGTGAATCACCTGCTGGATAATAAGCAAAGAAAATTTGCCTTGCAAGAAGTTTCTGTTATCTGTCTCGGGCCGTAGTTGCTCATGCTCCAGAAGTCGCTGAGGCCATGGAGCAGAGAATGCAGGACAGCCGGTGTCCGCTGAAGAACTTCGAGCGAGTGGTCAAGAGTGAAGGGCATGTAAACCTTTCGTTGAGTCTACGCAGCACCGTTACGGCGTACCGAAACGGTGGCACCTCTGCTATTATCGTTCGCGCATCCAAGCTTCAGACACTGCTCGCCCCCGTTCAATGTCATCCACGACCAGGATCATCTGATGATCATGATCGCTGTACAGCACTTCGATATTGACCCCAGCCTGGGCCATGCGGCGAGTGAGTTGGCCAAGCTGACCGGGAACATCCTGCTTGAGCCGCTGGACAAGCACCTCCCGTTCAGCAAGAACCCGGATGCCGACAGCTTCAAGCGCCTGGCGGGCCGCAGCACCATCCTGAAACAGAAAGTGTGCGACACCAACGCCATCCACCACCCACGCCCCGCCTCCTTCGACACTCACCCCGGCCCGACCGAGCGCCTCTCCCATTTCCGCCAGTGCACCGGGACGATTGTCGAGAGAGATAGTTAGGTCTTTCATGGTTGATTTACTCCAGGCACCCGACATGGTTATTTTACTTCAGTCATTCGGCATCCGATTGGTCTTGGCTCCAAAGGAGCCTTCGATCTTAGCCAGGCCCGGAAGGGCCTGGTAGAGAGTAGTGTAGATTCTAAGCTCCGAAGGAGCGCTCGATTTAGGTGGTGGTCGGCAAACTCAAGAATGTTGGTATCTTGCATCAACAAGCGGCTGCTGCAGCTTCAAGTGCAATGACATACAACCAATTCACCAGTCCCATCCAGACAGGAAGACCAAAGACACTCATCCAGGATATCTTGGCACCGTTCAATCGTAGGATCAACAGCCCTGTTCCCAGAAGACTGGGCAGCACAAAGATCGTGAAAACCCAAACTTCAGCAGGCCACCAGGGAGGTGGAAACACGAGAATCATATGCCCAAAAAGTACAAACGGATAAGTAATGGCAGCCAAGTACAGCCAGAAAGAGGGCGTCTTCAGCATGGCTATGCCTTTTGAAAACTCTTGTATCAAACAGCCCCCGCCCTCTCAGAACTCATTCCGAGAGGGAGAGGGAAGCAACACCCCTAATACGGCATCAAAATCTCTTCATACTCCTCACTCACAAATGTCTTCCAGCCACCGTCGCTGATATCCTTGCCGAGCTTGGTCACGCCACGGAAGTAGCGGTCGCTGGGGCGGCTGCCGTTGAGCTTCCTCGTCAAATCCTGACAGGCAATGTCGGCGGCGGTTTGCAGGATCGGGTCTTTCTGACGAGCGCCGTAGAGGCTCGTGCAGAGAATCGTGATGGCATCCTGCACGCGCTGGGAGAGTTCGGCCATCCGGCACTGACGGTCTGCCAGGGCGAGTTGGTGCGTGCGCATCGTCGTGCTGATGTCCACGCCGGCGGAGTTCAGCCAATCGACGGCGTACTGAGCGTGAGCTGAAAGATTCGCAGGCATGGCGGGCAGGGTCGGCTTCACCTTGCCGCCGAGCTTCTGCCCCATCATCCACTTGCCGTATTGCCACATCGGACCTTTGAGTGCCATGAGGTGGCTGGGGTTGGCAAAGTTGGGCGTCTTGACGCCGAGCTTGGCGAGCGCCTGGCCGATCGGCTCGAAGAATTGCACACCGTGTGCCTTGACGAGCGACTTGAAGAACGCCATGCCGAGCATTTCGCCTTCACCTTCGTAGATGCACGGGGCAAGGAACTCGTGGACGTTGTCGCCGAACGGATGGCCATGCAGGAACGCGCGGCCGCCATGCGATTTCATGTAGAGTTCGATGGCAGCTTCCTTCTGTGTTTCGCTGCCAAAGATCTTGGCGATGATGCACTCCATCTCGCCACGGTAGCCTTGGTCAATGAGACCCGAACACCAGGCGACGAGTGAATCACAGGCGACAGCCATGCCGGCCAGGCGACCGACTCGGCGCTGCAGCAGTTCGCGGGTGACGATGGCCTGGCCATAGGTCTTGCGGTAACGTGCCCAGGGCAACATGCTCGACATCATCGCCCGCATCTGTCCGGCGGCACCGGCACAGAGAGCCACACGACCGAGATTGAGACCGTGATAAGCGATGGTCAACCCATCACCCTTGGTGGGCTTGAGCAGATTCTCGGCAGGCACCTTCATGTCTTTGAAGGTCATGCCCTGGTTATGGGTATGCTTGAGAGCGTGCAGACCATACTTCACGATCTGGAAGTTCTCGTTCTCCACTTTTGGTAAATCGACGATGAGCACCGCCGGCTTCTTCTCGATGAGGCAGACCAGGCCGATGGTGCGGCCAGGCACCACGTTGGTGATGAAGAGCTTACTGCCGGTGACGAGATAGTTGTTGCCTTCGAGGCGGGCGCTGGTCTTAAGGGCGGTCAAATCGCTGCCTGCCCCCGGTTCGGTGAGGGCGAAGGCGCTCAGTCGTTTGCCGCTCGCCAGATCGGGCAGGAAACGCTGCTTTTGCTCTTCGCTGCCGAACGTACGCAGCGGATCGACAGCACCGATGCAGCCATGCACGCTGGCCAGGCCGGAAACGGTGGCATCGGCCAGCGACATGCGGGTAAGGAAGCGGGCGAAGGCGGCGAAATCAACGCCGGTGCCGCCATACTTCTTATCGACGAGCAGGCCCCAGTAGCCGACGCCGCCGAGATCATCGAAGACCTGTGTAGTGATCTTCCGGTTCTGATCCATCAAGGTGTTACCCTTGCGATGCTTCATGATGACGTTGACCGAGTCATCCATCACCTTCTTGGCATCGGCGGGTACCACGGGATCGACGCTGGTGAAGAGATCAATGGGCACGCCCTTGTCCCACACGGCCCGGTGAGCAGGGCTGGCGACCGTTTGAAACTTGGAAGCGAAGAGTTCTTCGACCTGATCGTCGGCCTTGTCGATCGCTCCGGTGCGTCGGGCTTCATCCTCCGACTTGCCACTGAGCTTAAGAGCCGTCTCAGCAAACGAAGGCTTGGCTTCATCCAACACCGCAGAGCCGCGATCGTTATTCATGGCAGGGTCCTTCGATACAGTATCGAGTTAAGTGCGCAGGAAATCATAGCCCGCTGTTCAGGCCTGACAATAACCGGGTACAGTGTAACAGAGGGTCGATGTACCACAAGGTCAATTGGCAGGGGAGCGTCAATCGTGTTTTCTTTGCGAGCGTCAGGGCGTTAGCCCGACGTGACTGGGGCAACACTGAAACACACGTCGGGCTAATGCCCTGACACTCGCAACACTTCATCCTGTCTCGTTGATCCGTGGATATACCCGATTTTATCTTCGCCTCATGGCTCTCTTACCCCGCCGGGGTAGCATGCCTCTCTGAGCCTATTCTTCCAAGGAGAGACCATGCCTGCCACGAATCGTAACGCCTTTTGCTTGAACATTATCTTGCTCAGCTTCATTCCCCTTTCTGCCAGCGATGATAAAGTGCCGCCAGATCAATTGCCCAAGGCGGTAGTCGCTTCCGTGATGAAACGTTTCCCCAACGCCAAACTTGTCTCGGCCAGCAAAGCGACTGCTGAAGGCAAGAGCAAATTCGAAGTCACCATCAGGAACGACGGCATGAATGGCGATATCAACATCACCGAAGCGGGAGTCATCACCGGCATGGAAATGGAGATGCCGTTCGAGAAACTGCCCCAGGTGGTGAGCGATACCGTTAAGGCCAAGCACCCCCAAGCCCCGGTCAAACGCACCGAGGCTGTTATCTCGGTCAAAGACGGCAAGGAAACGCTCGACTACTATGAAGTGATCGTGACCGTTGAAGGCAAAGACCTCGAGCTCGAAATTCTGCCCGACGGCAAGATCAAATAGTCGCCACCGATGGAATGAGATAAACACGATGGCTCATCGCCTCCTGGTAATCGAAGACGAGCCGGCGATTGCCGACTTTATGGTGCGTGGCCTGCGCGAAGAAGGCTTCACCGTGGAGCATTCTCCCGAAGGCCACGATGCCTGGCATCGTCTCAGCAAAGAAACCTGGGACGTGATCCTGCTCGACTGGTGGCTGCCGGGCATCGATGGCCTGAATTTGCTGCGTCAGTTTCGTCAGATCAATATCGTCACGCCGGTGCTGTTTCTCACAGCACGGGATTCGATCGCGGATCGTGTCACCGGCTTGCACACCGGCGCCGACGATTACCTGTGCAAGCCCTTTGCTTTTGAAGAACTGTTGGCCCGCATTCATTCACTCACGCGCCGGCAGGATCGTCGCGCGGGAACGACTCTCGCCTATGCCGATGTGAAGGTTGACCTGACGACCCATCGAGTCGAGCGTGCCGGGCAGCCGCTTCAACTCACAGCCAAGGAGCAGGCGCTTCTCACTTGTTTCCTCCGGCATCCCGGGGCGGTGCTTTCCAAGACCCGCATCTACGAACAAGTCTGGGAAGAGCGCTTCGACGGCCTTTCCAACACGCTCGAAGTCCACATCGCCGAGCTTCGCCGCAAGCTGGAAGCGCACGGCCCCCGGTTGATCAAGACACTCCGTGGCCAGGGCTACGTCTTCGGGGAGAGTTCATGACCCTGACGACCCGGCTCACCGCGTTCTTCGTGGCGACGCTCACTGCCGTTCTGGTAGCCTTCTCGGCGACCTTATATCTCGTCACGCAGACACAGCTCTATCGTGAGCTGGAGGAACGGGCCGACAGCTATCGTGCCATGCTCTCCGCAACGGTCGAAGTGGAAGACGTCAAACCCGTCGGCCTCGAATGGAATTCCAATGCTGAACAGATAAAGCGCATTCCAGCTGAGGCCCTGCAATGGGCTGCCTTCGATGAAACGGGGCTCGTGGCCGGCAGCGCCCAGCTCAAAGTGTTCCAGCCGAAAACCTCTCCTGATGGAGCGGTCGAGACCATTTTGAATGAGCAGCCGTGGCGCATCGTCAGCAGAGAGTTTCGTTATGCCAGGCCGCAGGACGTCGTGATTACCAGCGATCCGGAAACCAGGCGGTATCGTCAGTTGACGTTTCTGGTGGCTGTGCCCATCGCTCCTGTGCGGGACGCACTGCACACCCTTGCCTGGCGATTGACCGTCATTTCGCTGACAACGCTGCTTGTGGTAGCTTTCATCGCTCGCTGGGTTTGCCAAAGAGCGCTGCTTCCCTTAAGAACCATGGCTGATGCCACGACTGCTCTGGGCACCGACGATTTGACGCAACGCCTGCCGGTGCCTGTCGTTCAGGACGAGTTGCATGCTTTGGGTGCCGCTTTCAACGATCTGCTCGCTCGTGTCCACGAGGCTTTTGAACGGCAGAAGCAATTCACCGCGGAAGCATCGCATCAACTACGCACCCCACTGACGGCGATGCTCGGTCAGATGGAACTGGCATTACGGCGCGATCGCACTCCTGCGGAGTACCAGGAAACCATCGGCGCGGTGAACGACCAGGCTGCCCGGCTGCACGAGATGGTGGAGATGCTCCTGTTCCTGGCTCGTACCGAAGCCGAGGCGCGTTTGCCCCATCTGGATGCAGTCGAACTCGGCAGTTGGCTCACCAGCTACGTGAACCGGCATTGGACGCAACATCCCCGCTTCACTGATCTGCATGTTCAAGTTTCAGCCAAGTCTCCTCTCACTGTCGGGGTTCACCCAGCATTGTTCGAGCAAGCCGTCGGCAACCTTCTCGATAATGCCTTCAAATACAGCGATCCCGGATCGCCGGTTCACCTGCGTCTACGACAACAGGGGAGTGAAGCGGTGCTCTCCCTGGAAGATCGGGGCATGGGAATTGATGCTGACGATATTCCCAGGTTATTTACCCCCTTCTTCAGATCCGATGCGGCAAGGGAACGGGGAATCTCCGGGGTGGGCTTGGGCCTGGCTATTTCGGCCAGGATTATTCGTGCCTTGGGCGGCTGCATCAAGTATGAACGTCATCAAGAGGCCGGCGGCGCGTTTACGATTGCGTTACCGGTGAAGACTGAAGACCAGAACCCAAGCGAGTTGGGTCTTTCCAAGTCAGAATGAGGCTCTGATATTCACTCGGATGGATTCGCCTTTGGACTTACTTTACCCACATCTTGCCTTGCTGGGCATGGTGCGGGTTCAGGGGCGGGTGAAGAAGTAGCAATAGTTATGACGTATTATCTCACTGGGCGTAATAAGTTCGCTTGCTCGGCAACCTGGGCAGCCATACGTTGATTTTTATGAACGCAACAGAGAAAAAAGAACGACGCAGGCAATGGGGCCGTTTGATCGAGCGATGGAAGAAAATGCGTTTAGACCGTTCCTGCTGGAAAGTTACAACGCTCAAGGACGACGAGGATAACCTGTTTTGCATGCTCGACAAGTCGTACGCCGAACGGATGGAATACTTGATGAGGCTGCGGTGGATGAACTATGGACCGGACGCTCTTTACGGACGATTGGAACGAGTTTATTCAATTGGCCAACTCACACCGGCTCAAGTACCTCGTCGTAGGCGGCGTCGCTCTGATTCTGCACGGTCACGCTCGTAGTACTCAGGACATCGATATCTGGATCGAGAATAAGCAGGCAAACATCGTCAGGTTGAAAAGGGTGCTGGCTGACTTTGGGTTTGAAACCCTGGCAACTTCTCTTCCGAAACGTCTTTCCCCTCGTGAGGTGCTCTTTCTGGGCAGACCACCATATCGTCTGGATATTCTGTCGGGTGTGAGCGGTATTTCCTTCGCTCAGACCTTTCGTTCAAAGCGCATAGTCGAAATCAATGGGATGCAGATACCGCTCGCCAACGCTTCACAACTCCTGAAGAACAAAAGAGCTTCAGGCCGGGACAAAGATCACCAGGATATTCATTTTCTCGAACAATTATTACGTCGTCATCGTTCACGAAAGAACTAATCTTGACCAACGCAAAGGTCGTCTCATAGTCTGTTCCTTCACCCACTTCTCACCTGTAGCCCTATACTACCTGAATAGCTTCAGTTCACCCCATTCGCATGGGAGTCGCCCTCTGTCTGTCTCGTCGCACTATGCACCGGCCTGGGATCAAACCGCAGTCGAACTGGCGTGGGAGGGCTATGCTGAGGGATTGCTGCGCACCATCGCCGGCAACGCCCTCAAGGCCCGGCAGAAACTCCCCCTCGCTGAGATCAGACAGCAACTCCTCACCTGGCACAGCAATCCTCCGCAGATTGACCGCCGGCTGAAGGAACTCACGCCCACGGCCCGCACCCTGCTCGCCCTCATGCATGTCGGCAAACGGGCCCAATGGCGGATCGGCACGTTGCTGGAACTCATCAGTTGTCTGAATGGACAAGGTGCTGATACCCTGGCGGTGGACGGGTTGAAGGTTGTCGAAGAACTATTTCTTCAGGGAATGATCGTCCCCCTCGCCAACCCTGATCGCAAGAAGCTGAGCAGTTTTGAAGAATGGCTTGGCCAGGGCGTCACGCAGAATTACCGGGTCTGGATCGCCCCTGAGATCATGGCACGGGCGGCGGGCGATTGGGCCATGTTGCCGAAGCTGACTGTTGCAGACCGAAGTCTCACGACTTCGTCTACGCCAAAAGAAGCGGATGGCCTCGAATGGTTCCTGCGTCTGGGGGTCGCCTGGCAGAGCATCAAGGACAACCCGGCCCGGCTCACTCAGCAGGGAGCCTTCTTCAAGCGAGATCATGATCGGCTCACCGAAGATGTGTTGCTGAATCAACCGCTGCACGATCATCCGATAGCGCTCCCGCAGATGGGACATTTCGCTGTCTCGCTGGGCCTGGCCCTGGGGCTGCTCAAGCTCGAAGATGTCCAGGTTCTCCCCGGCGAATTCCCCGGAAGCTGGCAGGCCGGCTGGAAGCCTGCCCTCACCAACATGATCGGCGTGCTGAGCGACCTCACTACCTGGTCCGTGGCCGATGGCTGGGTAGGTATCCAGGCGGGCACCAACCCCTGGCCCTCGTCCACCATTTTGATTCTCGCTCTTCTGAGTCGAATGGATACGAAAGAATGGACGACGCCTGCGATCCTTGCCGACTGGCTCGGCCGCAACCATTGCTTCTGGTCGCCCAGGGAATATCCGCCCGATCTGAAGGGTTACGTCGAAACCCTAATGCTGGGTATCCTGATGCCGATGCGACTGGTGCAGACTGTTCCCATCGACGAAGAACAGCATGCATTGCGACTATCCCCGCTGGGCCGATCCCTGGTGCTGGAAAAAGGGGATGTCACGCTGGCGGAGTTTCCCAAGACACTGCTCATTCAGCCCAACATGGAAATGGTCGCTTACCGTCAGGGGCTGAACCCTCGCATGGTGACGGAGCTGAGCCAGTGCGCCACCTGGAAGACGCTGGGGGCCGCCTGCATGCTGACGATCGATCAGCACAGCGTGCATCGTGGTATGGAATCAGGGGCAAGCTTCGAATCGCTCAACAAGCTCTTCGATCAGCACTGCGTGCATCCGCCGCCGGGCAACGTCATCGAAGCCCTCCGCACCTGGGCTGCCAAGCGCGATAGGCTGGCTGTCTATCAGGGTGTCAATCTGCTGGAGTTCCTCACCAAGGCTGATCTTGATGAGGCTCTTTCCCGTGGCCTGAAAGGCCTCGCCCTGGCGGATCGTTATCTGCTCATTGAGAATGAGGACGATCTCGACTATCGCCACTTCCGTACGCTGGGTACGCGGGATTACACGTTACCCCCCACTCAGTGCGTTCTCATGGCAGAGGATGGCATCACGCTATCGGTCGATCCCACTCGTGCTGATCTCTTGTTGGAAACCGAACTGTTGCGGTTCACGGTCCCTTCGGTGGTCAATGAAACCCGCTTGTACAAGATCACCTTTGCAACGCTCGATCAGGCCCGCACACAGGGATTGAGTTTGCGGTATCTCGAAGACTGGTTCCTGCAGCGCACCGGGGTGCCGATCTCGACAGCAGCCCGAATGCTCTGGTCCGATCGACCTACTTCGACGATCACGGTAGAGACGGTGCTGATCGTGAGAGTGGCCAATGAAGTCCAGGCCGATGGCTTATGGCAATGGCCCGAAACCCGAGCGCTGCTGAACGAACGGTTGGGGCCAAAAGTTTTTCTGGTCGAAGCTGCCCAAGTGCCGGCTCTTCGCGACAAGCTGGCGGAGATTGCGATGCCCGTGTTGCAAACACCCGACTGAGAAGCAACTCGTCTTCTGTAGTATCTGCCCGCTTCTGTACTTACAAACACCGAAATCCTTCAATCAAGGAAGGTGAGACGCATCCTGGAGAGTTTTCAGGACAGGCATAGAAAATACCAAAGCCGGAGCAACCTGTAACGGTTGCTCCGGCCTGGCAAGCTGTGCTGGATGTATCCCCTACGCCGGCTGTTCGTCGTTGGTGTAACTCTCCTGCTCCAGATCCTCCTGGAGGCGGGACAGGGCTAGCTCCCACTTCTCGGGGGTCTCATAGGTGCCTGCTTCAATTTCCCGACGGATGCGGACCACCAGGTCCCATCGCAGTCGGGGCACAGCTGCATCTCGCGGCGTGGTAAACATAGTTGTCGTTTCAATGATGTGAATCGATGATGGATCTATCCAGGAAGTATACACCTCAAAGCGGGAATGCGACGGAAGGAAACCGGACCCACGGAACCGATCATAGCCTGGCGACATACAGATGAACCTCAAGTTGCGACAGCCAGACAGGGGTTGGTTTCCTTCGCAGGGCATGCCACTTTGCGATGGCCGCGTCGTGCCAAAGTTTATCGTCCTGACTGCTTCGCTACACCACACAGTTTGCCGTAACTTCCACGCTTCTCTGACGCTCAAAGGCCGGTTGGTCTAACCGTTCTCTCTCATCCGTTGACTCCATCAATTCTCTCTGTGCGGGCCATGCCAACAGCGACGACGGTGATTACCTGCTGTGGAGAGAATTCTCATGACCGGGGAACAACGACTTTACTTGCAGACATTGATGGGTTCGAGTTCACCATTTAGCCCCCGGCGTGCTCGCCGGGGGCTGAATAACTACTTTCCGGCTTTTGCCACCGCCGGCGCATCCTTAGGCGCTTGCAAGGTCTTGAGAAACTCGATGATCGCCTGTTTTTCTTGTGGATTGAGCTTCTGATACGCCTTGGTTACCCCCGTGGCGTCCCCCTTGTGCCGCAGGATAGCAGCTTGCAGCGTTGGCGAGCTGCCATCATGCATGTAGGGGGCGGAACTGGCTACGCCCCAGAGTGGCGGCGTCTTCCATTCGTTGCGGAACGGTTCGCCAGGATGGCGTTCAGGCAGGCCGGGAGGGTCGGCTGGGTCGTAACCATCCTCACCCCCGCCACCGTTGCTGACATCCAAATTGGTGACGATATCGTGCAGCAGGAAGTCGCTGTAGACCCCTTTGACCCCTGAAAGATCGGGCACATGGCAGGCAGCGCACCCCACCTTGCCGAACAGCCGTTTGCCTTCGATAGCCAAGTCAGCCAGGTCAGCCTGTTCGGGTAACACTTCAATGGGCCGGGGCAAGGTTGAGACGAAGGCCGTCATATCTCGCAGTTGCCTCCAGGAGATATCGGTACCTGTGGAAACGTAAGTGGGGGCACCCAGCGGAGCGGGCTGATTCATGATGGGAGTGCTGAGGCCAAGCTCATTGGCACAGGCTGCTGCCACAAACTCTTCCAGGGTGGCGAACTGAGCCTTCCAGCCAAACTTGCCGATACGGCCGTTAGGCAACTGGCGGAACTTGCCCAGCGGCCTGATCTCGAACTTGCCTTCGGTCAATTCCACCCAGGTGCCAGAGAACGACTGGGAGAACTGCTGATGGATGATCGCCTTGGAAGAGATCTTGTCGATCCAGCCGGCACCGAAGAGGGCGGTGGCGTTGAGAGTTTCCACACGCACCGGATCGAAGTCGGGAATCGTCACCGTATAGGTGCAGTGGCCATCACGCCGAGTGGTGCTGCTCCCTTTAATGACGGGAAACATCTTGTGAAGCAACGCCGATGATTCCTGATAGTCCGTAGATATGCTGGCAGCGTGAATCGTGCCATCCGCGGCAGGGTTCTGAAGAGTATTCCTCACCATGAAATGGCTGATATTGCCCTTGCTTTCGCCTGCTCCTCCCAAGCCCCCCTGGAAGTGACAGGCAGCACAAGAGGTGGCATTGAAAACCGGCCCCAGCCCATCGCCCCCCGCCAGCGAATCCCCCGGCGTCCAGACGTGGCTGAAAAGTTCCCCGCCCCGGGTCTTTTCCCCGCCCCATGCCCACGGCCCGATCAACACCGGCAACCCCGGCGAAAAGAAATAGACGAGAACAAGGGGAATGAGTACCAGCAAGGCCCAGCCGACGTAGCGACGAGAGTCTTGCAGTTTCGTCTTGAACATGGGAAGAGTCCCAAGAATAAAGGTAGTTAGAGGATACTCTCAAACAGCTCGACATGCAACGAGAATACGAACCACATTTAGCCCCCGGCTCTTCAAGCCGGGGGGCGATCTGGCTGAGATGGTATTGTGATGCAATAAAAATATAAGGCGATGCCACGGAGACATGACGCCGTCTTCGGAGACACGCCTTTTATTGGTAATGAGCAGATGTCCACTTCCCGGCGTGATCGCCTCCCGGCTTGAAGAGCCGGGGGCTAAATAGTTACTTCCCTTCCCGTTCCTTGAGGGCCGCCTGCCTCCGCTGTTCGATCCGCTGATACATCCGTTTGCTCTGTTCCACGTCCTCCTTCACCCGGGTCTTCACCGCGTCGTCTTTCGAGTCGAGCAGCTTCTTGATCGCCAGTTCCTGGGCGATCTCCAGAGCCTTGTCGGCATTGACAGCCACATCGGGCTTCACGCCAACGCCTTCCCAGTTGGTGCCGGTGACCGGATTGATGGCCCGCCCGGTGGGGATGAAGATCGTGTAATGGTCGGCGACCGACACATTGCCACCCGGGTGAGCCCCGCCGCCCGTGGTTTCGCCGATGATAGTACCCCGCTTCTGGGTCTGGAAGTTGTAAGCACATTCCTCGGCACCCGAGAAGGTGAATGCACTGGTAAGAAGATAGACATCCTTATTGAGATATCGTGGGCCGGGCACTTCTTTGTTTGTCCAAAATTCGGTCTTGGTGTTGCCCTGGCGGAAGTACATGCTGTTCAGATGCACTGGCTCGGCATCGAAGAAGTAACTGCACAAGTCACGAATCATATCGGGAGTGCCGCCGCCGTTGTAACGCAGGTCGATGATCAGGGCATCGGTGTTTTGCAGGAACATCATAGTAGCCAGGAGTGGCTCTTTGCCCGCCTGGGGATCCATGAACCCATCGAGGCGAAAGTAACCGACGTTGCCGGGCAGCCGTTCGACCTTCATGAACCCGGCGTTACGCACTTTCATCCCTTCCTGCATCTTTTTCATGTCAGCCGGCGAAGGCCTCTGCTGACCGGAGCGAGCGGGAAGCTTGTCGTTGCTGCAATTCACTCGAACGTGCTTGTCTTTGCAGATGGCCTGGATGTCGGTCGTCAACTTCTCTGCCAATGTCTGTCCGGTCGTGATCGAATCGTAACTTTTCTCTTTGACCTTGGCTTCGAGAGCTTCTTTCACCTTGGTAGCCATCTCCGGGAAAACGTAACGGGCATCGAACTCCTTGCCGATAGCCAGTACCGCTGCGTCCCGCTCTTCGGGGGTGATGCTGAGCGTTTTGCCCTCAGGCTGTTGGGCAAAAGTCATCGAGGTGAATAGAAGGAGTGAAAGAAGAACGATCCAGTGACGCGACATGAGGGTTCTCCGGAAGGTGAATCAACGTCACTATTATGAGGTAACAGCATCCCCGTTTCTTGAACCCCATTAGGAAGATAGAATCAATCAACGGCGGTCGCGGCGGTACGCCATCGGCGTCTGGCCGGTGTGCTGCTTGAAATGCCGGGTGAGATGGCTTTGATCCGCGAAGCCGGCGTGGAGGGCGATTTCAGCCAGGGTCATGTCGTTCTTCTGCAACTGCTGTCTGGCCCAGTCGATCCGCAGCTTCCGCTGATAGTCGCCCGGGGTGCAGTGGAAGTGCTTGCGGAAGCACTGTCCCAGATAGACAGGATGCACCCCGGCAACTGTCGCCAGTTCGTTCCATTCGAGACGATCCGAAAAACGATCATGCAGCACCTGTCGAACGCGAAGAAGCCACGCAGGAACACGGTGCTCCATCCGTTGTGAACGAATCAGCCCGGCGAGCAGCTCCAGCGTCAACCCCTGAACGGCCAACGACGAGACACTGTCGTTGAGTTCAAACTCACGATGCAGTCGCCCGGCGAGATAGGTTTGTTCAGCATCGCCAATCTCACACGATTGAAGCGGTGCGGGAGAGTGCGCCGTCGCCCATTGCAGCCAGCGTGGTTCCAGTTCGATGTTGAACGATGCCGAGCAGTCCGATTCGATCCGTTCCGAGTGCTGTTCTTCGGGTGGATGGTAAGTCAGCATCCCCGGCTTGCACACTCTTTCCCGGCTGCCAAAGCGTTCCGAGAACTGTCCCCGTCGAATCAGGCAGAAATAGGCATTCTGATGAGCATGGGTCGGCAGCCAGTCGTTCCGCAGATGCCTGGTTTCGGTGAGTAGTATTCCCTCAAAGCGCCGACGGTTCAGCACCTTGCCAAGAAAGCATCCGCTGGAGAGTTGCGTATACATGGTACACCGGACCAAAGGAGAGGTGGCATTATTGTAGTTCGCTGCACAACAGGAGTCATTGGGACCGGGCGTACTGTTGATGAGAATGAGGGCTTGATGAATGGTTAGTAGTCATCACGCTCTGCGTGATGAGGCGGCGATTCTGTCTCATCTCATGTGTAGGAGCGCTATTTCCCCTTCACCGCATCTATCGCCTTATCCATCGCTTTTTTGAGCACATCATCATCTTCGCCGCTCTGATTGTTCCGTCGGTTATTGAGGAGTACGGCGATGTTGTAACCATCATTGCGCTGGCGGGCCATCGAGGTGGTGCCGGGCATGCTGCCGAAGAACGTCCAGTTGCCCCGTTGGCCTGGCTTGCGCGGGTCGCCGCCAATCCAGTAGGCCTCGAGAAATTGGCACAGTGCCGGGGCCGAGGCGATCATCCCGCCGTTGGCATCCATCACCTCCATCGACAAGGCATAGTCGCCGACAGGATACCACACCTCACGAGGATCACGTTTATTGGAAGAACTATGCCCCAGCTTGATATCGGTGATCTTGAGCGGCTTGAAGATGCTCTCTTCCAGGCACTCGCCGAAGGGCTTCTTCATCGCCTTCTCCAGCACCCGGCCCAGCACGATGTAACCAAAGTTCGAGTAAGCTGATCTCTCCCCAGGAGTGAACTGCAACTGCTGCATGAGCATGAACTGAATCACATCCCTCGGCCCTGCTGCCCGGGCCAGATGCAATTCACGCTCCACCCGCCGATACTCGAACACCGGATCAAACGACTTGTCCCGATCCCACCCGCCACGATGGCTGAGCAATTGACGAACCGTGATAGTCAGGATGCGCGGATCGGCGATCTCATGGTTATCGAGAGGCTTGATGCCGATGAACTCGATGGCCTTGGTATCGTAGCTCAGTTCGCCGGCACGGATAGCGTTCTTGATGGCCGCGGCGGTAATGGGTTTGCTGACACTGGCAATGCGAAACAACGCATCGGGCTGAGTCGGCTTTAACTTCGCCTTGTCGCTCCAACCGTAGCCTTGAGAAAAGAGCAACTTGCCATCTTTCGACAGGGCCACCGACCCCGCCTGTGCCCCGATGCGAATCATGAACTCCTGCATCGCCCGATCGATGGGTTCATAGTTGACGAACTTCTTACCGGTGATAGGCAGAGTCTGAGCGAGGGTGGAGGTGACAGAGAGCAGCAGGACAAGCAGACTTGTTATCAATGTGATGTGCATGGAGTTCAATTTATCAACATTGAGCTCCCGGATGTGTATCTTGCGTCTGCATTCGTCCCTTCATTTCCACTACGTCATCTTTTGTTCTCTTAACTTGGCTTCAATTGCAGAAACAATATCGCTCTTCAGTGAATTGTACAGCATTAATAATCCAAACCAGCAGCAGCCGGAGGCAAGTATCAGTTTTGCATCATATGACGTGAATAAAAAGAGATCGCCAGGATTTGGTCTTGTACCGAGCCCAGAAAAGAAACAAAACGAAAGAGTTAGCAAGAAGAGGCCCCAGTACTTCATGTTCTTCATCCGTTCCTCCTACAGTCAAAAGTGGTTATTGATGATTTGCAGGATAATCACATTTTTTCCACTGCTTTTGCCAAAGCTTCATCATACATGGTAGCATGTTGAGATGACAGATACATTCTTAAGACGATGACGCCCCTTTACCTGACCGTATCGTTCTGCAATGACAATAACCCCGCCAGATTGCCCCCGGCTTGAAGAGCCGAGGCGCTAAATGGAGTTCAACATGGCCGACACCACCAGCCCCTTTGATGATGGCGAGATTTACGATGCCATCCTTGGCGACCTCGACTACGGCATTGACTTCTTTGTGAAGCAGGCCCGACAGGCGGACGGCCCAGTGCTTGACATCGCCTGTGGCACTGGGCGGATTCTGCTCCCCTGCTGGATGATCGGCGTACCTGTCGATGGCCTCGACTATTCACAACCCATGTTGGATCGACTCAAACAGAAAGCACAGGCCCTGCACTTCGACCCCAGACTGTATCAGGCTGATATGGCCAACTTCTCACTGCCCGGCAAATATGCCCTGATCATGATTACTTTCAACGCCTTCGTTCACAATCTGACGACTGAGTCGCAGATTGCTTGTTTGAAGTGTTGCAAACGGCATCTGTTGCCCGGCGGCACGCTGGTGTTCGATGCCTCGTTCCCCGGTCTGCAATGGATCGGCGCTCCGCAGCATACCCGTGTGCTGGAAATGACCACGACCCATCCCCGTACCGGCGAAACCCTTCGGTGCTACGACACCCGCAGCTTCGACCGGGTGAAGCAGATACAGCATTCGATCAATGAGATCGAGGCCACCGATGCTTCAGGCAAGACCCGGTTGCTGCAGCGGAGCGAGTTCGACATTCGCTGGGTGTATAAGGACGAGATGGCCCTGTTACTCCGAGCCGCCGGCTTCCCCCGCTGGGAGATTCATGGGAACTTCGAGGGAAAGGAACTGACGGATGAGAACGATGGGATGATGGTGTTTGGGTTCAATGATGTCGATTAAACCCGGATGTACCAGCCCTTCTTCTCCAATGAGTAGCAGATGGCCCAAGTGATGGTAAGAACGATGGACAGGGCCAGCATGACAGACCATAGCGGCCCATCCTTGGGCATTACTGCCGCCACAGCATCGATGGCGAAACTATGAAAGATGTAGGCGACGAGGGCATTGCTGCCGAGGGTGCGGAAGACGCCAATTTGCCTGGTGTCGCCGAAGATCACGTAGCACAGAGCCAACACCATGATCGAAAATCCGGTGCTAAACGTCAGGTACGAAACGCTGCCAGTCCGTTGGCTCATCGTCCAGAGGGTGACGACTTCGGTCTTGTTGAGGTTGTGCCGTTGTTCGTAAGTCGCAATGGGATTCTTCGAATCATAGGGCGGCATGAACGGCGGAGCAGCCAGTTCCAACAGGGAGCTGCCTGCAGTGGGCGAGCGATCAGCATCAGCTGGGTACCGCAGGCATGACATGCCATAGCCCAGTCCCATGAGCAGCACCGCCGCAATCATCAGCTTCGCAAAAATACCCTTCGTACCGCCAGGTTGGGTGAGGAAGTCGGAAACGAAACTGCCCGCCAGCACCGGGATGGTCCAGGTGAGGAACCCCAGCGGGCCGCCATCAATCACGGGCTTATCCAGAGCGAACCGCAAGTAGAACTCATTCGAGCACCAGAGGTGCAGCGCCGCCGAGCCTAGCAGCCAGAGCATTCGTATGGGCCAGCGCTGGCCGATCACTGGCAGTACCCACAGCGTCGTAAAGGCGATGTGCGTCAGCGTCTGAAAGAGGTTTCTCGAACAGGTCTGTTTGACCCAGTAGAAGAATCCCTGGTTGAGCAGCATCTCCCAGTTGGCGTTAACCTTATCGAACCCGTGTACCAGTGCTGCGATAAGCAGCAGAGCGAAGAACCTTCGCACGATCCGCAGATGGGCCCTGCCATAACTCTCAGTCTGTAGTCGCTTTACCATCGTATAACGCAGCGCAAAGCCGACAGCGAAGAAGAACTGCGGCATGATCGTATCGGGGTAGCTGCAATAGGTGTTGTGGTGATGGAAGATTGGATGAATCTGCTTGTGGAAGATACCGAGGAAGTTGACGGCGATCATGCCGAAAACGGTGTAGCCTCGGAATTGATCGAGGTAGTTCAAACGGCCTGACGGGGGGGGGCTCATGAGTGAACGACCTGCTTGTTACCAAGCAATAGGGTGCGGTAGTGACAGGGGTCACGATGTACTCATCGTGCCCCTGCGTCATGGTGGAGAACTTCAAATTACTGCGAGGTCCACAGGGATAACGGGAGTACCCGCTGACCCCTGCTACATCTTCGCTATCAGAACCATGTTTTGTAAGCGGTGCTGATGGCCCCGATGAGGCCGATGGCGATGACGATACCACGAACCACCTTGATGGGCAACTTCTTAGCGATGCCGGCGAAGCCATAACCACCGAGGACAGCACCGACGAGCATGACTCCGGCGATCGGCCAATCGACCCGCACCATCTCCGGATGGCTGAAGCTATAGACCACAAAGATGATGATCGTCACCCCATTAATGATGGTAGCGGCAATGTTCTTGATGCCATTCATACGATGGATGTTGGTGAGGCCGAGGAAGGCGAGGATGGCCAGCATGAGGATGCCCATACCGGCGCCGAAGTAGCCGCCATAGATGCCGACCAGGAACTGGATGCCCGCCACTAGGGGCCAGCGTGAAGGCGTGAAGTGAGTCTCTCCCTTGTGGCCCATCATCCTCGCCACCAGTGATTGACAGGCAAACAGCAGCGTGGCTGCCAGGATGAGCCAGGGGACAATCCCATTGAAGATGCCCTTTTCGGTGTAGAGAAAGATGAAGCTGCCCACGATGCCTCCGAGCAGACTGCTGAGAAAGAAGGGCCAGAAGAGGGCGCTGTTGTGCATTACTTCATTACGATAGCCCCACGCTCCGCCGAGCGACCCTGCCCACAGACCGATGGTACTGGTAGCGTTAGCCGTCTTGCCATCGAGGCCCAGGGCGATGAGAAGCGGAAAGGTGAGGAGCGTGCCGCCACCCGCCACGGAGTTCATCGCCGCCGCGACGATGGAGGTAAGAAACGCCAAGGTGAGCGAAAACCAGTCGGTGGTCATGACGTTGATGATATGCAATTTCTCGTCCCTGGTCTCCGACCGGGGACGAGAGATCATGCTTGTTGAATGAACCAGTCGAAACTCACGCTCAACAATAACGTGCCTTGTGCATCGACCACCTGCATCGGTACCAATATCTTCGCTCGATGCTTTACTTCCAGATCGTTGCGGACCGTTGAGAGTGAAGCAGGATCGAGCGTGCATCTCGCATAGACAGTCCCCTGCCCGCCTTCATGGAACTTGGCCTCGATACGGCGAATGACAGGGAAGACAGAGTTGCCAGCACCAGAGTTGTCATCACGCTCCGCGTGATGGAATGGGGAGTGGCTTCCAGTTCGGGTATTTGTGGTGTTACGACTAGTCTCCGCCTCCTCACGCGGAGCGTGAGGTCTACCATCGCCCAGATGATTCATCAAAAACTGCCCGCTGCCCGCTTCGGCAAGGGCAATCAGCACCGAGGCGTGGATGGTGCCCAGATGATTGGCATGGTGGGGCTGGGCTTTCAATTGCAACAGGTACGGCGGTTCAGCGAACTCCAGGCCCAAATACGTGTGAAACGGAATGGCGGTGATGTTCATGATGGCCTCAATCCGGCAGCCCCTTGCCATGAGTCTCCGGGGCGAACCAGATAATCACCATGCCCACGATGAAAACGCAGGCCATCACCGAGGCAGCCATGGGGACGTTGCCGTGAAAGACCTCTCTCGTCAACACGCCGGTCTGCAGGGCGCCGATGGCGGCAAGGATGCGGCCAAAGTTGTAACCAAACCCCTGACCGATGGCCCGCACCGACGTAGGGAACAGTTCAGGGAAGTAGAGTGGTATCCAGCCATAGAACGAGGCGGCAAAGAAGCCGCAGAGGAATGACCAGGTCAGGAAGATGGTGTTGTACTCGGTGTTGAGCTGGTAGAAGCCCCACGTCGAGCCGAGCGCCAACACACAGATGAAGAAGTAGGCCCAACGGCGGCCGATCCAGTCACCCGTCCAGGCAGCGAGCACGCAGCCGAAGACCGAGCCAAACGCTGACCAGAATTGCGTCCAACCGACAGAGGTGGGGTGGGTATGCAACAAACTGCTTCGTACCCAGAGCGTCGCCCATTGCAGCGAGGCCCACGTTCCCAGGAGTGGCACGCCGGCGAGTGCAGCCGCCAAGAGCATTCGTTTCAGGATGAAGGATTGCTGTTCCGTAGTAGTGCGAGCCCGCATCATATACCCACGCACCGGATAGAGATAACCGAGTGCCGCCATGACCAAACCAGCTACGGTACCAGCGATCTGAGGCCAAAGCGGAAACTGCCAGTTAGGTTGACCAGGCACATTTGAGGGATAAGGCATCCACAGGAAGACGATGCCGACGGTGGCAAGGGTTCCGAGTATCACGCCGAGCAAATCCCGGGTCGCCCAGTGATCGGTCTTGCCGCTAGCCTTTTCTTCCTTCCATCGCTCCGATTCGGGCACGCACAGGCTGATGAAGAATGTCAGCAATGCGGGCGTCACCCCGAAGAGCATGAGCATTCGCCAACCATTGTTAGCCAGCAGTTCTTCCACAATCCAGTTGGGCACGTGCAGCCATTCCATGAACACCCGCATCTCCACCAGCAAGCTGGTGAGGCCAATGCTGACCATGGCGACGACGGCAAAACCCATGTTGGAGGCAGAGCCAATGATGCCCGCCAGCCAGGCCCGCACCGAAACGCCGGGCAGAAACGACTTCGTGCTTTTTGACCAGACTTCCATGACAAGTGCCACGCCGAGCGCCCACTCGCCCCCCATGCCGAGAGCCGCGAAGAAGCGAAGAATCGCTAATTGCAACGGTGTCTGTGCCAGGCCGCAGGCTCCGGTCAGCAAGGCATAGGTCAACACCGATAGCGACATCGCCCGCACCCGGCCGATGCGATCCCCCAGCCAGCCGAAGAGCACGCCCCCCGCCGCGGCACCAATCAGAAACAGCGACGTGATGATGCCGAACCAGAGACTCACATCGGTCGCCCACTGTTCCCTCGGTATCATTGATTTGAGCGCATCAGGCCCGACTACACCGAAGATGCCCATCTCGAAACCATCGAAGAGCCAACCGAGGTAGGCGGCGATAATGGCTAGCCAACGACCGGTTGCTGCAGACATAGAGGTGGAACTCGTTGGTAATACGAAGGCAGGGTGGTGCAGAGTAGCAGAAAGAGCGATGGGATGAAAGCAAGAAGCGGAGAGAAGTGTGGCACAGTTCTTGTGGCAACTGGCTACTACTTCGCCGTATAATAGCATCATCTCCGGAGCGCCTAATCATGAGAAGATTGCCACCCATCTTAGCTGCGTTGGCGTTTCTGTGCTTGATCCTGACCTTGCAAGTCGCCGCCGCTCCGGGCGACGATGACTATCGCCTGGAACTTCTCGGCTTCGTCGATGCCAGTCAGTTCCCCGAAGTCGCTGTCAAGTTCCGCATCCTCGATAAGAAGGGTGAACCGGCTAAAGAGTTGCCCAAGGCGGACATCGTTATTTACGAAGATGGTAAGGAAGTGCATCGCATCAAGCCCAAGGTGTTGCGCGAAGTCCCCTCGTCCGCCATGCTCGTGCTCGATACCTCAGGCAGCATGGCCCGGCAGGAGAAACTGGCCGAGGCCCAGCGGGCCAGCCGAGTCTTCCTCGAACGGCTAGATCCCGAAACGGGTTGCGGCCTGGTCCTCTTTCATCACCAGCCTTATGAACGACTGACAGCCGTCAAAGAGCGTACCGAACTGCTCAGGAAGATTCATGACTCCGAACCGGCCGGGGGCACCGCCTGCTTCGATGCCATCATGACCGCGCTGGAGATGCTCGATAAGGAAGGCCGTGATCATCGGCATGCCCTGGTCGTCATGACCGATGGCCGAGATGTCAACAGCAAGGCCAAGCTCGACGATGTCATTCAACTGGCCAAAGCGCGTGAGACGCCAGTGCATTGCATTGGCCTGGGCGAAGCGGGCAAGAATCAACCGGTGCGTACGATGCTGGTGCTCGACAAGTCTGGCAGCATGAACGACCAGGGGAAGATGAAGAGCCTCAAGAAGGCAGCCAGCAGGTATATCGAACTGCTTCCGGAGCGTGGGGCGGAGACATCGCTGATCACGTTCAGTTCGGTCGTCTCCCGTGCTGAGGAGTTCGGTGCCGATAAGGAAAGGTTACTCAGGAAGGTAGACGCCATTCGTGCTCAGGGCGATACCGCCATTTACGACGCCCTGTGGGAAGCGCTCGAAACCATGAATGCTGCCCGTGCCTCCAGTTCCGGGCCGGTGCCTCGGCAAGCGTTGATCCTTCTGACGGATGGACTCGATAATCGCAGCAGACATCATCCACAAGAGATCGTCGAACGGGCCAAGGAGGAAAATGTCAGAATCTTCACCCTCGGCCTCGGCACCGGTCGGGAGATTGATCCGCGCATTCTCAAGGGCTTAGCCGACGAGACCGATGGCAAGTTCTACCACGTCGAATCACCCGATAAGCTGACCGAAATCTTCGAGGAACTCTCGATCGATCTGCACGATGATGGCATCGATGAGCAGGCCCTCCAACGGCTGGCAGCTTCCACCGGCGGCATGTACCACCATGTCCGCGAGATCGATAAACTCCAGGCGGCATTCGCTCAACTGGCGGCAACGGTCGAGAACACGCATAGCATTAAGTTCACCAGTCACCGTGCCCGGCACGATGGCACCGCCCGCGGCATCGAAATCAAGCTAGGAAGCCTGAGCACCCTGCAAGCGGGCTACGCCACGCATGGGTTATTGACACCGCAGAGTCATTCGGGGTTATACCTGGCTGGGCTGGCAGGATTGCTGGGACTGTTGATGGTGCCATTGTTGTGGCGGGCGCGAGGTGGATAAGTAGTTGTCGTGTTACCGTTGATATTACCACTTGCGGTTCATTCGCATCGATCCCAAATGGCTGGCGGTTCCTGACCAGGGCAGGTCACTTTCATTTACTTTCAGGGCCTGAGAAGACAGCCACCGGACGCAGGAGAAGACTACTCTTCGTGGAAGACAGGATTTTGGAATATAGTAGCGTCATCATCGACCTGCGATTACGCTTGTGAGATTAGGTGTAATGAGAATTGACATTAATTGAACAACCCCCACTCATAAAGCAAATCATTGGCATCAGGTCGATCATGAATCACGATCCGGCAAAAAAATCAGAGTTTGATTCCATCCTTGCTGCCCTGATTGAGGCGGAAGAGCGTGGTGACGTAGTCATCTCGCAGTGGACAGAGAACTACCCACAGTACGCCGATCAGATACGCAGCTTTTTCTTGAATCGGGGTAAACTCGAAGCGTTGGTGGGGCCTCGTGGAGTGGCGTTAGATGAAGCTCTCACGATTGGGGTCGAGACCAAAACGGGGGAAGCTGCAACGGGACATAAGATACGCTACTTTGGCGACTATGAACTGCTAGATGAGATCGCCCGTGGCGGCATGGGCGTCGTCTTCAAAGCACGCCAGGTGACACTACATCGTATCGTGGCCCTGAAGATGATCCTCTCTGGTCAATTGGCTGGCCCCAGCGATGTTCAGCGTTTCCATGCTGAAGCGGAAGCGGCTGCGAACCTGGATCACCCCAACATTGTGCCGATCTACGAAATCGGCGTCCACGAAGGGCAGCATTACTTCAGCATGAAACTCATTGAAGGTGGCAACCTGAGCCAGGCCAAGGAGAGCCGACAGAAGTTGCTCGGCACAAAAGAAAACCAGCGCTGGGCTGCCTCATTACTGACCACCGTTGCTCGCGCGGTGCATCATGCTCACCAGCGTGGAATCCTTCACCGGGATTTGAAACCGGGCAACATCCTGATCGATGCTGCCAGGGAACCCCACGTGACCGACTTCGGCCTGGCCAAGAAAGTCGAGGGAGGCAGTGACTTCACTCACACCGGCGTCATCGTCGGCACACCGGCTTACATGCCACCGGAGCAGGCGAGAGCAGCTAAAGTGCTGACCACCGGTGCCGATGTGTATAGTTTGGGGGCTATTCTGTATGAGTTGTTGACAGGTCAGCCGCCGTTCAAAGCCGCAACGCCTCTGGACACGATTCTGGCTGTATTGGAAAAGGAGCCGGCGCCACCACAATCAATCAACCAGGAACTCGACATTGATTTGCAAACGATTTGTTTGAAGTGTTTGAATAAAGAGCCGAGCAAAAGATATGAATCCGCATTGTCGCTGGCGGAAGATCTGGAACGATGGATCCGCGGTGAGCCAATTTCCGCTCGCCCGGTTGGATCGATCGAGCGGGCATGGCGCTGGTGTAAGCGTAAGCCGGCATTGGCTGGGATGGCCGTTTTGGCAATACTGGCACTGATTGTTGCTGCTGTCGTCTCAATAGCATTGGCCTACCAAGCAGATTCACGAGCGTCAGCAGAAAAAAACCTCAATGAAAAGCTCCTTCTTGAACGTGATCGAGCTAATCAAAATGAACGATCCGCACGACAACTCCTGTATGACGCAGACATCTTCCAGGCTGGTCAGGCACTTGACAACGGTGATGCAGTCCGCGTCCTGAATCTACTTAAACAGTATCGACCCAAACCTGGCGAAGAGGACATTCGTAGTTTCGAATGGCATCACTTGATGGCGGCATGCAATCGAGCAAAGCTAACAAAGACTCATATCAAAGGTAAATTTAATAGTAACTGGCTATGGGCCAACGAAATGGGTCGTCGAGCGGCGATGCGAGGGGGGATCGATCCACAAAATGCAGGTATGGCTTTCGCAAATGACGGTCGGACAGTATTTGCATGGTCACAAACGGACTCTGATTCTGATAAATCCGAGGTAATTCTTTATCGCATTGAGCTGTTGGATGGAAGCTTGACGGAGTTGCGACGAGAGAATAATAGCAACCTCTTATTCGCTCCCCACTTATTGTCACCTGATAATAAGTTATTGGTTATTGCCGGTGATAATGTTGCTTTGATTGATCCGATAACTGGCCGTGACAAGGCCATATTACCAGGCACAGAGAATGTTAATGCCCTAGCCTTTTCTTTTGATGGTCGATTTCTTGCAACCGGTCACGAAAATGGTCAGGTTACCTTATGGGACATTGAAAAAGAACAGCAAGTCCGAACATTTACAACATCCAATCAGGCTGTTTTGGGTATCGCTTTCTCAACCGATGGCACTAACCTGGCTGGTCGAACTGCGAATGGAATTGCTTACTTGTGGGAAGTGGCTACTGGCGGCTTACGCGCTAAGTTACTCGGCCGCCATGGTGGACTTATTACTTCTCTTGCGTTTCTACCTGACAAAAAGACGCTTGTAACTGTATCCACTAAGCCCGACCTGGCGGGAGTGGCAGGTGCGTTACAGCCCTTAATACCCTTAGAATTCCGTTTCTTCTGGGCAAATACTGCGATCCTCAACAAAGAAAACACGATAGCGCTTTGGGAGGCAGATTCTGGCAAACACCGTGTCGATCTACCTGCATTAAAAGGACATGTTGGTCTTCCTGCATCGTCAGTTGACGGAACCATGCTGGCGATTACAGCAACAGCTACTTCTCCTCTAGAGGGCGAGCTTCGCATTTGGGACGTAGGCGCTGCCAAGCTGCGATGGGCACACCCTCTGCGTGGTGGTTGGGGGCAAGCTGCGTTTTCCCCAGACACTCGAAAGGTGGCAGTGACAACTGGATCGCATGGCGAAATCCGGCTCTTTGATGCAGTGTCCGAAATCCTACTGGATAGACTTCCTAGTAACTCAGGAACGGTTTCTCGCGTAGCATTTGCTCCAAACGGAAGTTCACTGATTACTTTAGCTATTGATCCTCGCAATGATGCTGAGGGACCTGACGCAGGAGCTACGTTAGGCGTAGGCGACGTTACTCTGAGAGTCTGGGACTTACCAGGACGAACTGAACCAGGCATTTTCCTCACCTCACCAGATTCAAAACCTGCATCTGCAACTAATGCGCCTGGCTTTTTTCCAAACTCTTCTTTGCTGATCACCGGAGGGCGCGAAATTCGTATTTGGGACTTGTTAAGTGGTCAATCAAGACTATTGCCTTCTGCAACCGGAGATGCAACTTGGGATCGTGCCGGCCAAACATTTGTCGCAGGTAAGGAAACACTATTCAGCACACAACCTGCTGTATTTGATCTGTCGACTGGAAAGATCATTCAATCTGTTGGCCCGAACATGACACAAAGCAACGGAATGTTTGAACGCTTAAGCTCCAATGTGGCATCCCTGCGTTTCTTGGCATTATCGTCGGATGGAAGTACCCTCGCAGTCATCAATGATGATCAAGGAATCGAATTATGGGATATGAAAACGCGAAAGCGGCTCCATACGCTTACAGTTACAGATGGAGCAAAAACAAGTGGAACTGTAGAGAATCCTGGAAGAATTGTGAATGGATTCGCTATCGCATTCTCACCAGACTGTAAAATCCTGGCAGTTGGAGAAGTTACTGGTGAAATATCTCTATGGAATGTCGCTAGCGGCAGTCTCATCACAACGTTGGGAAACTCAGCTTTCAATGATCGATTACCAGGCGGTGCCATCCCTATCTTACAACTGACTTTCAGTTTTGATGGTCGCAAAATTGCAGTCGTTCGTAGCGGTCTGCCTTCAGGTGTGATTCAAGTTTGGGATGTTTCTAAAAGAGAGCTACAGAAGCCAGTTCTTGCAGGTCACACAGGAGGAGCAAATGGCGTCGCCTTCAGTCCGGACGGTCGAACAATTGCGTCAGCTGGACTTGATCATACTGTTCGTCTTTGGGATTCGGAGACGGGTCGATGCCGGCTTATACTGACAGTTCAGAACACCGGCCTGACCGGAGTTGCTTTCAGTCCTGATGGCACTCAGCTTGCTGCTACAAGTCAAAGTGGGGCGGTTTACATCTGGCATGCTACTCCATCAGAACAGAATCATTAGTAGCTTTCTCCTCAACGGAGCAGTGCCGGAAGCCAACAGAGTGAAGAACAATAGGCCTTTTTTGTCTCTGGCTACTCAGGCCAGAGTGGCCCCTGACCTGAATGAAATCTCTTGTGCCAGAGCTTCGTTCATGGAATGATGTTGAGAGAAGGCAGCCATATTTCGTGCGGTGCAATCCGGCTCAAAGAGCCGGGGGCTAAATGGGGATGTAATATGTTAGATCGTCTCGTCATCCTCTCCGGAGCCGATAAAGGGCGCGAGCATCACATCAACATGGCCGAGGGGCCGGTGGTGGTGGGGCGGAGCAATGCCCAGGCAACTATTGTGTTGCCTGATCTACAGGCCTCCCGGGTGCATTTCCAAATCGAAGATCGTGACGGGGCCAAGTGGGTTGTCGATCAGGGCAGTTCCAGCGGCACCATCGTCAATGGCCGCAAGGTGTCGGCACATCAACTGAAAGCGGGCGACATCATACGGGCGGGCGAAACACAACTTCGCTACGTGCCGGCTGGCCAGGAAGCTGCCCCTGCCAGCCTGTCCGGGCAAGTCCGGCTGGAAGATCTCGTGGGCACCATACTTGCCCACTATCAGATCAAGAAACTGATTGCACGCGGCACCTCAGGCTGCGTCTTCCAGGCCATCGAGAGCGACAGCGGAGAAACGGTGGCGCTCAAAGTGCTCTTCCCCGAACTCTCCAAGAACGATGAGGAGATGCATCGGTTCGTCCGAGCGATGAAGACGATCATGCCGCTGCGACATCCCAACCTCGTGACGCTTTCCGGGGCGGGCCGCAAAGGCGCTCTGTGCTGGGTGGCGATGGAGTATATCGAAGGGGAAAACCTGGCGAAGCTCATCGAACGGATCGGTAAGGAAGGCAAGTTGCCCTGGAAGTTCTCGCTGCGGGTGGCTGTCCACGTCGCCCGAGCTTTGCAATATGCGGAAGAGAACGACATCGTGCATCGGAACATCACACCGAACAATATCCTCATTCGGTCATCAGATAAGACCGCGCTGCTAGGCGACCTGATGCTGGCCAAGGCGCTCGAAGGCTCGCTGGCGGAACAGATCACCAAACCGGGACAAATGATCGGCGATGTCAACTTCATGTCTCCGGAACGAACGAAGTCAGCGGTGGATGTCGATGGGCGTTCGGAGATCTTCAGCCTGGGAGCGACGATTTACGCCCTGCTGACCGGCAGGCCGCCGCATGAAGGGCTGACGCTGGTGGATACGCTGCAGAAGATTCGCCATGCCGAGGCTCAGAAGCCGAGCCTGGTGGTGCCATTGATCGCCCCGGAGTTCGAGGCGGCGATCCTGAAGATGCTGGCGAAAGACCCGGCGAAACGCTATCAGACGGCGACGGAGCTACGGACGGCGTTGGAAAAGATAGCGACGGCGCAGCAGGTGGCGGTGTAGCAGCGATAGAACTTTCGATGGTCACGATGCAACGTCAGACAGGAATCGCTATTTAGTTCTTGTCTCAGTACTCGATGCCGATGAAGAGAAGTTCAGGGAATGCTTGGGAAATTACACCAATGATCTACGAAAGAATACTGCAACGCTCCTCGCCATGATTCGCTGAATTGATTGCCGTCATCCCCTCCCTTGCCATCGCCACCCCCCTCCCTACAAAGTTTGCTCCAGGTGCCCGCCACTTCGGTGTCGGGAGAATAGGGAAGCCGGTGTGAATCCGGCACGGGGCCGCCGCTGTATGCAGCATAGCCCCTCAGCATTAACCACTGTTCACCTCCGTGAATGGGAAGGTCGCTGGGGAATCGCTGCAAGTCAGAAGACCTGCCTGGAACATCCATACTTCGGTGCTTCGGTCACAAGCTGCCGGGTGGGACTTGGCCGTCCTCTCCCTTGCTTGCCTGTTGTTCAGGCAAGTTCTACCAGCTACCTGCCGTTGCACTTCCTGCCGCACCCGGACCCGGTGCGCTGGGGGAAACCATGCACGTTCTATGTCCGCGTCCTCGTCGGGCCTTCAGCCTGATTGAACTCCTCGTCGTCATTGCCATCATCGTTCTGCTGATGGCCTTGCTCCTGCCCGCCATCCAAAAGGCCCGGGCCAGCGTCGATTCGATTCGCTGCAAGAATAACCTCCGCCAGATCGGCATCGCCTGCCACAACTACCACAACGATTATGGCAGACTGCCTCCCGGCGGCATCGAATGGCGACCGTTCGGCAACACCACCAAGCGGCAACTCGCCTGGAGCGCCTTCATCCTGCCCTACATCGAGCAGGACAATCTCTCCAAGCAACTCGATCTCAGCAAGGCGTTCGACGACCCGGCCAACGCCGCTGCTGCCAGCCAGGTAGTTCAGATTTATCTGTGCCCCACTTCAAGGCGAACGAGCAACACCACCGAGGGTCGTGGTTCCTGCGACTACGGCGGCATCTATGGCGAACGGATCATGAGTCCGAACAATCCGCCCAAGGGGGTCATGCTGTATGATCGGGCCTTTCGCCTGACCGATATTCGTGATGGCACCACGAACACGCTGATGATCTCCGAAGATCATGGCTTCCCCGATATGCAGTGGATCAATGGCCGCAACATCTTCGATCAGGCGTTCGCCATCAATCAGGCCCCGGCTTGGGAGAACGACATCCGCAGCGACCATCCACTGGGTGCCAATGGCCTGTTCTGCGATGGCTCGGCCCGGTTTCTGCCGCAGAACATCTCGCTGCCGGTGCTGGCGGCCATCTGCACCCGCGCCGGCGGAGAGGTCATCTCTGACGAGTAGCGTAGCTTTCACGCAGTGTTGCCATCACGCTCCGCGTAATGGTCTGCCGTTCAAGATCAACGTCTTATTTCCTTGACCTGTTCAATCCAAACCATCATGCGGAGCGTGATGTCTACTATCATACCGGAACACAACCATGAAATACGTATTTACCCTCGCTGCCTTGACCTTCTTCACCGTCAACCTCTTCGCCCAGGGCACCATGACCATCGACTTCGAAGACAAAACTCTGCCGCCCAACTCGTTCTACAACGGCTCGGATAATGCCGGCGGATTCACCAGCCGAGGCGCATTCTTCAACAACTCCTACGGCGGCGGCTTCTGGAGTGGCTGGTCCTACTCCAACACCAGCGACACCACCATGCCAGGCTTTGGCAATCAGTATTCCGCCATCACCGGAGCCGGGGTGGGAGGCGGCGGCATCTATGGTGTCGCCTTCAACTACGCTTCCGGCGCTTCTTACATCAACCTGCCAACTGTCACCCAGCCCCTTTCCGTCAGCATCACGAATACCACTTACGCTGCCCTGAGCATGAAGTTCGGCGACTCGTTCGCCAAGAAGTTTGGCGGCGTAACCGGCAATGATCCCGACTTTTTCCTGCTCACCATCCAGGCCCGAAGCGGGCTGAATGGAAGCGGAGCCATCCTTGGCGCCGTTCCCTTCTACCTGGCTGACTATCGGTTCGCCGACAACTCTCTGGATTACATCGTCAAGACTTGGAACATCGTTGACTTGAGCAGCCTGCCCGTTAATACCCAATCCTTAACGTTCGATCTTACCTCCAGCGACAACGGCCCCTTTGGCATGAACACGCCCTGCTACTTCGCCCTCGATTCGCTTGTAGTCGCGGTGCCGGAGCCTGGTACCATCATTCTGATCTCCTCAACTATTGCCGGCTCGTACGCCGTCAGGCGCTTCCAGAAGCGTAGAGCGGGCCCAAGGGAACAGGTGTCTGTCTAGATTGGTGACGATCATCGACCCTTGGTATTACCATCATTCCTATACTCCCCTCGTTGACTGACGATTTGCTTGTGTTAGGTTGGAAGAGAGGTCGATGATAAGAAAGATCGCTTGCAAGGAGTCGCCTGTGTCCGTGGTGAGCAGAAAGGCTGTTCGATCGTTGGTAGTGTTGCTCGGCTTTTGGTTGAGCGCGCCACTGACGGCCGGTGATATTCGTGCTGATACGCCTGATTTGCTCTACACCACTCTGGCAGCCCAGCCCCAGTTCAGCGGGGTCGGCCACACCGATTTCTTTGATTTCTGTGGTGGCACGCTGATCGCCCCGAACTGGGTGCTCACGGCTGCTCACGTGACTAATGCCACCACCGTGACCTTTGGCTCGGGCGTCTACAACGTTACTCAAAGTCTCGTTGACCCCAACTGGAATGGCAACGAGGTGGACGGCCATGATTTCCGTCTCTTGAGGATTAATGGCAACCCTATCGCCGATGGCAACGCCGGGGTCATCTATCCCCTGTATCAAGGGGCCATCCTTGATCGAGGAATCACCAATGTCGGGTATGGCTTAACGGGAACTGGTGTCTCCGGCTACATCGATGGCACCCAGGGCACCCGCCGGGCCGGCAACATGGTGCTACGCAGTTTCCTTCTGCCGGGAAGCACCGACTTCAACAATCCCGCATCGTATTCGCGCACCGTTACCAGCGGCGTCGTCCTGGCTGATTTCATCAACCCCGATACCGGCTTCTCTCCTTTGCTGGCCATCAATGGCCAGCCGTCAACAGTGTCGGCCCAGCCTCTGGAATACATCATAGGTCCGCTCGACAGCGGCAGCCCGGCTTTGATTAACGATAATGGTGTCTGGAAGATTGCCGGGGTAGCCAGCTTTATCCTCACCCAAAATGACAATCCCGGCCCGTTCGGCATCTATGGAGATGTTTCGGGATTCTCCATTTTCGATGACGCGACCGTTCAGTGGATTGCCGCCACCATCGCCGTTCCCGAACCGAGCACGATGGCGTTCCTCTCCCTGGTCGTCTGCGGCAGCATCGGGGGCGGGTGGTATCACTACCGTCGACAGCAGCGTGTAGAGAACAAGGTGATTCACAGATAGCCGCTATCTTCACCCCCTCATTCGCCGAAAAATCTCAGCAACAACGCACTATTAAGCAATAAGATAGACTCTCCAGAGAATAGTCTGGTAGGTTCCCTTTTCCCTTTGGAGATTCTGTTATGGCTCAACCCATGCCTCCCCCGCCACCCCCGAAGAAGGGGATGAGCTTACTGCCGCTGATTCTGGTACTCGTCGTCGCCATCGCCGGCCTGGCTTGGTACAAGGGTTGGTTCACGGTCGATAAAGATCCTGAAACGGGCAAGACTAAGATCAACATGCATGCCGATGCGTTCAAGAAGGACAAGGAAGCCTTCCTGAAGTCAACTGGTGAACTCTACGACAAGGGCAAAGACAAGCTCGCCAGTTTGATGGGCAAGTCCAAAGATGCCAAGCCTGAAGACAAGGCCAATATCGATAAGGAAATCGATGCTCTCAAGAAGCAGTTGGCTGATCTCGAAGCAGCCAAGAAAAAGGCGGAAGCTGCCACTGACGATGAGGTCCTTAAGGGATTGAACGATTCGGTCAAGAAGCTGCTCGAACCGAAGTAGTAAGCAGAATGGAATAAAAAGTGAAGCCCTCGGACGAACCGTCCGAGGGCTTGTTTCGTTTTTGCAGGCCTGACTATTTAGCCCCCGGCTTGAAGCCAGGGGGCGATCTGGCTAAGAGAGTATAGTGTTAGGATAAACAACATAAGGCGATGAGAGTTCATCTTCGCAGTTGGAACCTTGTTGATCTCATGTCAGGTTGATCATTTCTGCGCATGATCGACCCCCGGCTTAAAGAGCCGGGGGCTAAATGTGTATCCTGTTTAGTCCTTCTTCCTCTTCAGCTCAAAGATCATGTTCTTGGAGCCTTCCTTGGTTTCGAACTTGGCCGGGCGTTCCGTGTCGCCGTGGTTGGCGGCACAGATCTTGGCCTTGTCGCCATCGATTTCGTAGATGGCCAGTTGCTTCTGCCCCTTGGTTTCGCCCTCAGTGACGTTGATGTCCATGTGCTTGGGAGTCTTGCTTGGATTGAGGTCTTGTGTGCCGGCTTCGACTACCTGGTCGCCGACTTTCTGTACATACTTTTTGCCCGTAAAGGTGAAGGTCATTTCTTTGAACCCTTCTTCAGGAACTTTCTGACCGCCCACTTCCATGGCGGTGACAACCCAAGTGCCTTCAAACTTCTTGTCTTCCTCAGCAGCCTTGTCGTCCAGAGCCCAAGCTTGAACGCCTAACGTTGCCAACAAGGCACACACCAATAACCATGAACGCTTCATAACCTGATCCTCCTCGATGTGACGATAGATATGACTTCGAATAAGTTGGATGATCGCAAGATCACCCTTGCTAGAGTCTAGCAACACCAGTGTGAAGGTAAAGGAAATAAAGTCTTGTGTACATTGCACTTGTTCGTTTTCATCAATTTCTAGTAATCTAGTGATCCCTCAGAAGTCATAAGGTGGCACAGACATTCCTGTCTGTGTCGGCCAGACTGGAATGTCTGGCCCACCACTCAATGCTTCTGAAAGAATATCCAGGTATTTCCTAACTTCGCATGAGAGATGGCATGGATGCCCGACCGACTGCGCTCATCACCGGCATCGCCGGCCAGGATGGCTCTTACCTCGCGGAACTGTTGCTCAGGCTGGGCTATATCGTCCACGGCCTGGTACGGCACTCTTCCGACGAATACCCAGCTCGTTTGCAACATCTTCAAGGCCGACTCAACCTCTGGCCCGGCGATCTCTTCGATCAGGCTGCACTGACTGACATCCTCTTCCGAGTGAAGCCCCGGGAAATCTATCACCTTGCCGCACAGAGTGTCGTCTCGCAAAGCTGGAACCAGCCCCTGTTGACTGCTGATGCGACAGCCGTCGGCACCCTTCGACTCCTCGAAGCCATACGTCTGGCTGCCCCGGAAGCCAAGTTCTACCAGTCCTCCAGCAGCGAACAGTTCGGCGCAGCCCTGAACAGCCCACAGAATGAATCAACTCCCTTTCAACCCCGCAATCTCTATGGAGTTTCCAAAGTTTTCGCTCACCAGGCGACGGTGAACTATCGGCAACACTACGATCTCTTCGCCTGTTGTGGTATTCTGTTCAACCATGAGTCGCCCCGCCGGGGGAGGGAATTCGTCACTCGGCGGGTCAGCCATGGCGTCGCTCAGATCAAGCTGGGGCTGATGGAAGTGCTGCCACTTGGCAGCCTGTCTGCCCAGCGCGACTGGGGCTTCGCCGGCGACTATGTCGAAGCAATGTGGCTCATGCTCCAGCAGGATCAGCCCGATGATTATGTGATCGGCACCGGCATTCTGCATTCGGTGGAAGACCTCGTCGAAGCTGCCTTCGATCAAGTCGGGTACAACTACCAGGACTGGACCGAGACCGACCCCGCTCTCCTGCGTCCACCCGAAGAGGTGCCACTCTGCGCTGATCCCTCCAAAGCACATGCGAAGCTCGGCTGGACACCCAAAGTCGGCTTCCATGATCTGGTCGCCATGATGGTGGAAGCCGACCTGGCCGTCGGACGACGACAGAGGATGACGACCATGAGTTTGCCAGGCCGACGCTTGAAGTCAGCCTGATAGTTAGCCCCGGATCAGTGATAGGAGGATAGATAATCCCAAAACCTCCTCTGTTCTTCGGGGTTACATTCCGCACATGCCTTTTGACAGCACCCCCCGGCGTAGCGTATAACTAAGGTGTAGCGCACTACCCATTCCTTCGACACGGCACTACCATGCGACGAGCCTTCTTCGCCTTCACCCTGATTTCCAGCGGTCTCCTGGGCTACACCGCCGCCTTCGCCTGGGACGACAACAAGAAAGCCGACAAGCCCGTCAGGGCCAAGGCTGATAAACCGGCCAAGGGCGATGACGACCCCAAGAAGGACGATGAGAAACCCAAGCAGGGCGAGAGCGGCTTGAACGATGCCCGCACCATTGCCTACATCAACGAAGAAATCGAGAAGGCCTGGAAAGAGAACAAGATTCAGCCCTCGGTCTACGCCAATGACTACGAATGGATTCGCCGCATCTTCATCGATACCATCGGTCGTATTCCTTCCGCTCTGCCTACCAGTAGTTCCGCCAAGGAAGACCCGGTGGGGTACAAGGGGGAGTTGATCTACTTCCTGGAGCTTCCTTCCGGTAAACGTCGCAGCGAAGTCGTCAAATACCTCCTCAATCACGAAGATTATGCCAAGAACTGGGCCAACCTCTGGACAACCTGGTTGATTACCCGCACCACGCAACCGGGCATCGACCGGCAGAATCTTCACGCCTGGCTCGAACGCCAATTGGGCGAGAACCGCCGATACGATGACATCGTAACCGATCTAATCACCGCCACCGCTACTGATAAGGAAGGCAGTTCCAGCAAAGTCGATAAGAATGCCGCCCCGGCCAACTTCCTCCTCAGCCATTTCGGTGAAGCGGTGCCCAAAGAAAGACAGATGCGCGATGGTCAGTTCGAGATGGTCCCCGCCACCTCACGAGTCACCCGCTTATTCCTTGGTATCCAGACGCAATGTACGCAGTGCCACGATCACCCGTTCATTGATGATCGCAAGCAGGGCCAGTTCTGGGGTGTAAACGCCTTCCTCCGTCAGATGGAACGTCAGCCCGCCGTTATCAACGCTCAGAACCGCATGATGTCGCTTCAGCACTACAAGCTGAATGACAACATGACCGCCAACCAGGAAGCGGGCGTCTTCTACGAACAGCGGAACGGCCTACTCAAACGCTCCGGAGCCGTCTGGCTCGATAAGAGCAAGCCTAGCCTCTCGAACAACGCACCCCGTCGTCGCGAACTGGCCCGCTTCATCACGCAGGATGAATACTTCGCCAAGGCGTTCGTCAACCGCATGTGGGCCCACTATATGGGGCGTGGCTTCACCAACCCGGTGGACGATTTCGGCGAACACAACCCGGTCAGCCATCCTGATCTACTTAATCGTCTCGCTCAGGACTTCGTCACCAGTGGCTACGATACCCATCGGCTTATCCACTGGATCGTTTCCAGCCGGGCCTATCAGCTCAGCAGCATCGCTAACACTACTAACATCAAGCCTGAGGCAGAACCCTACTTCGCTCGTATGCAGCTCAAGAGCATGTCGCCGGAGGAACTGGTCGATTCGATCTTCACCGCCACCAACTTCATCCAGATGAAGCACGCCAACAACCCCCAGGCCCGCCGTGACGAGATGGCCGAGTGGCTGCGCGACTTCACTGTCAACTTCGGCGACGATGAAGGTAACGAAGCGACCTTTAATGGCACCGTGGTCCAGGCCCTGCTTCTGATGAATGGCAAGAAGATGGGTGAAGCTGTCAATGCCAGCAGAGCCGTCAAATATGCGATGGAATCCAGCAAGCCGCTCGATGTGCTCTATCTCAGCGCCCTCAGCCGCCCCCCCTCGGACAAGGAACGGGCAGCTTTTGCAACCGCCCTCAACCCGACAGGTGACTATGCTGCGGTCTACCTGAAGGATAAGGAAAGAAACAAGCTCTATCGTGATGTCCTGTGGGCCTTGTTTAACAGTAACGAGTTCATTCTGAACCATTAAGAGTACGGTTTTTTGGCCAACAGGCCGTTCAGAGATGTACTCATCTGCTCCTACACAACTGCTATCAAATAGGGAGCAAATGCGAGATACCCGGGAGTAGAGGAGTACCTTTGTCCTTGCCTCATTATTACCCCGGACGACATGAATTCCTGACTCTGTCGGGTGTCAGTGGCAGGAATTGCAGTGTATACTTTAGATCGAATCGCAGGTCAGACTGCGTTGCCCGGCCGTCACCGGTCGATACCGGGAATGCGCCTATGATGATGTGCGAGAAGAAGGCCCATGCCCCAAACTACCCTCTCTCGCCACGATCTTCTCCAACTCATCCGAGAAAGCGGTCTCGTTACCCTTCGTCAGTTGGACCAGGCCCTGCGTGATTGCACCAGCGACAATCCCAACACCATCCTCAGTCATTTGATGCTGGCCGGACTCATCACCGAGTATCAGGGCCGGGAACTCTACGCCGGGCGCAACAATGGTTTCTTCATCGGCAAGTACAAGGTGCTCCGGCCGCTGGCGACCGGCGGCATGGGGGTCATTCTGCATTGTGAACATATTCACATGCATCACCAGGTCGCCGTCAAGCTCTTACCTAAAGAACTAAACGAAGAACACGCCTCGGTCACCCGGTTCTATCGGGAAGCCCGTGCTGTCGCTGCCGTCAAGCATCCTAACATCGTTCAGGCGTTCGATGTCGGCCAGGAAGGCCCCTGGCACTGCATCGTCATGGAATATGTCGATGGCATCAACCTGCACAAACTGGTCACCAGATTTGGCGTCCTTTCCGAAGTGCGGGCGGCCCACTACATCTCCCAGGCGGCTCTGGGTTTGCAATGCATCATGACTTCGGGCCTGGTGCATCGTGATCTGAAGCCCGGCAACTTGCTCCTCGATCGGGAGAACAATATCAAGGTGCTGGACTTGGGCCTGGCCCGCTTCATGGATCAACGGGCCGATGACCTCACCCGCAATATGGACGATGAACAGGTGCTGGGCACCGCCGACTTCATCTCGCCTGAACAGGCGCTCCACTCCCACGATGTCGATATCCGCGCTGACATTTACTCGCTTGGCATGACTTTCTACTTCCTACTTACCGGTCATCTGCCCTTCAAGGCGACGACTGTCGCCGGCAAACTGATGTCGCACCAGAACAAGATGCCCAAGGCGCTGCTCAGCCGGCGTCCCGATGTCAGCCCGGTGCTGGATGCGATCATCACGAAGATGATTCAGAAACGACCGAGTGCCCGCTTTGCCACGCCACAGGAAGTAGTCGAAGCCCTCAAGCCCTGGACGGATGTGCCGCTGCCCATGCCCGATCTCGAGTGGTTTGCTTCCCACTCCAGCTTGTTCACCGCTTTGCCGGCTACCCCGACTCAATCCACCCAGGAATCGCCTGCCCTCAAGACAGCTCAAGCGATGCCCGTTCTGGAACCCCCGACCTTCGTGCCTGTACCCCCGCCTACCGAACCGGCCGATGCCCTCGCCGGCCTGGAAGAGCAGGTTTCAATGTACTCGCTTGATCGTTCCGGGAAGTCGCCGGGCAGCCGAACGATAGTCTTGCCCCAGACGATGAGGCAGATCTTCCTCGCCGTGGCAGTCGCTGTGCCGATTCTCGCTTGCCTGATCCTGGCACTTTGGTTCCTAATGAAACATCTATGATGGTCAGAAATTGAGACTCAGGCTCTTCCAGCCGGGTGACGATCACGCGAAAATAATGACCATTCATCAGACTGAATAAGAAGCCCACTCTCGGTGACATGGTTATGTCTCCGGAAATGGCCTCTTAATGTCGTTGGTAACGTATTAGAGACTTTGCCAGATCGCCCCCAGCTTGAAGAGCCGGGGACTAAATGAGTTCAACTCGCTGCCAGCTCCGCTTCCTCCTTGATCCGATGCTGCTCCGCCAGCTGCTCCTCGACGAGTGGCCAGAGCTGATCGAGTTCATCCTTGAAGAGGTTGCCAATCAACACATCGGTGATGAGCCCCTTCTTATCGGGGTTCTTGCGCACCATGGCTCCGAAGTTGAGGCCATCGTAGAAGGCGACGACCAGCCGGCGCATGCGATCCATCCCTCGGAAGAACTCGGTTTCCCATTCGCGCAGCTTCTTCTCGCTGAGATCGTTCACCTTCAGAGCCTGCCCAATCGTCTTGGCAGCCATGCTGGCTGAGGTAAGAGCGAGCAACACTCCGGAGGAATAGAGCGGATCGAGGAAGCCCAGCGCATCGCCGATGAGTACCCAGCCCTCGCCCGCCGCCTGGGTGGCACGATACGAATACTCTTTCTGAGCACGGAAGATGTCGCAGCGGGTCGCTCCTTTCAATCGTGGCTGCAACCCCGGGCAGAGATCAACTTCTTCGTAATAAAGAGCCTCCATATCCTTTGTGCGATTTTTGAACAGGTAATCGTACCCAGCCACGACGCCGACGCTGACAATGTCATCATGCAGCGGGATGTACCAGAACCAGCCCTTTTTGCCTTTGGTTTGTATGACGATGGTTGGGCCGGCATCCCGACCGCTGTCCCGGTAGGCGCCTTTCCAATAGGTCCAGACAGCTCCCTTCTTGAGAACAGGATCCCACTCGCGGATGCCCATGCGATCAATCAGCATCGACGATTGCCCGCTGGCATCAATGACGACCTTTGCCTTTACGACTCGTTCCGGCTCGTTCTCCGTCTTCACCCGGATGCCAACCGCTTTCTTGCCCTCGAAGAGCACTTCAAGGACGCGGGTGCCTTCGTGAACGGTGACACCCTTCGACCTGGCATTGTTGAGCAGCAGTTGATCGAACTCGCTGCGGCGTACTTGCCAGGTCTGTGATCGTTCATGCGGATCGTAGTCGCCAAAGTAGAACGGCTCCGAGAGTTTGCCATTCTGCGAGACAAACTGAACGCTGTGCTTCTTGGTGAAATGACTCTTCTGCATTGTCTCAAGGAGGCCGATCTCTTTGATCACATGGAACGTGAAGGGGATCAGCGATTCGCCGATGTGAAAGCGAGGGAAGTGTTCCCGTTCAAAGAGTTCGACAGTGTAACCCTTCATGGCCAAGAGCGTAGAGACCGAAGAGCCGGCTGGCCCGCCGCCAATGACGATAATGTCGGGAGAGGTGGTGTTCATGGGATTATCCTTCCTGATTGTTTCGGTGACGGTGCCACACAACGCCATAAACCTAAGGTCGCTGAAATAGGACAATTTGCCCGTAT
>DAOMFV010000010.1:0-67990 GCA_035430005.1 Gemmatales bacterium | reverse complement strand
GCGTGTCGATGTCGGCGGAAGGGCGCACCAGCGTGAGCGGCAGAGGGTATGTGAGGTAGTTGGTCGATGAGGAGAATGGTGGGAAAGCGTGCCGGGCGATATTGCTTTCAGATCATCCCAAGGATGGGGCGATGGGGCTCCTCGTCGATGGCGGCTACCTCTATTTCATGGGCGATGGCGGCTTGCGACGGATGCCTTGGACACCGGGACAATTCTCGGCAAAGTCGGATCTGCTGATCCCCCTCAAAACCGGCGGCGAGCACGATGCTCATGCCATCTCCCGTGGCCCCGACGGCTGGCTTTATTTGCTCTGCGGCAACATGTCGGACGTAGCGAACAAGATCAAACCAGCCGCAAGTTCGTCCATCAAGAAACTGACTGCCGGCTGTGTGCTCAGGGTCTCGCCTGACTTTACGACCATCGAGATTCTCTGCGATGGCTTCCGCAATGCCTACGGCTTTGATTGGAGCCTCGATGGCGAACTCTTCACCTACGATTCAGATAACGAACGCTGCCTGGGGCTGCCCTGGTACGAAGGCTGCCGCTTTTACCGGATTGAAGGAGGCGGGCACTATGGCTGGCGGTCTCCACAGAAAGCACAATTCTGGAGGCAACCTCCCTATCATCCCAAAATCGTTGCACCTCTACTTGATCTAGGGCGTGGTTCACCAACTGGCGTTGTCTGCTATCGGCATCAACAGTTTCCGAAAGAGTATCAGGGGACTTTCTTTTTGCTCGATTGGACCTTTGGCATCATTCATAACGTCAAAATCAGTGAAGACAAAGCGACTGCCTCTGCATTTCTGAAAGTCGCACCAGGACATGGCTTTGCTCCAACCGCTGCGGCGATTCACCCCAACACGGGCGATCTCTATATCTCCACCGGTGGCCGAGGGACTCGTGGGGCGGTGTACCGCATTCGGCATGAGCAAGGCTACAAAACGCTGCCTGCGCACGCACAATCTCAAGCTCCTCGACTTACCTCGTCAAGCCGAACACTGGCAGGATCTTCTGAAATTGTTGTTCCTAACCGGCAAGGGTTGCTTCGACAGTTTCGAGAGGACACTACATCTCTAATGAAGATGCAGCTATTGTGCTACTTGATCGCTGACCTTGGCGAGATCGGCACGACCTCTTCGGACTATGCGTTCAAAGAGGGGTATCAACTCACGTTGAATCAAGACCTTCCGGTTAAACAAGCGTTTCTTCAAGAGATACTCAAAGAACTGCGAACGGCGTTTCCCTCCAAGGATGCCGCTTTGAACCGAGAGATCAGCAGGGCCATGGCGCTGCTCAAGGATGATGCCTCAGAATCGCTGACTAAGTTGCTGTCGCAGATCACGCCGAACAGCTCGTCGATTGATGATATCCACTATCTCTTCGTCATCGCCTGCTGTACTGCACCGCGCACCGCTGAACAACGAGAGGCTATCACACAGGCGCTCGTTCAACTTGATGCCAAGTATGAACGAGAGAAACTGCCACGGGAACGCAATTGGGCTTTGCGGCTCTCAGAGGCTGTCAGAGCGTTGATTGATCTTGATCCAGCTTTACTTGCCGCCATTACCAAACATCCTGACCTGGGTCGGCCCGATCACTTGCACCTGGTTCATGACAAGCGATTCCCAAGAGCTGAACTGGCGATGCTTTGGCTGAAGCGATTGCAGGCTGACAAAGAGTATCCCTGGTCGAATGAGTTGGTCTCGTTGCTCCGGCATGGTTCAAATGCCGATATTCTGCCGCTGCTTCGTTCCCACTGGGAAGAGACGACCCTTCAGGACGCGATCCTTCCGGTGCTGGCCAAGGCAAATGAGGAGCAGGATCGTCAGCGGTTCATCTCTGCCCTGCGTTCTACATCTCGAAACTCGGTGACGCTTGCTTTGGAAGCGCTTGCATCGCTGCCGACTAATGAACGAAAGACGCTGACTGAAGAACTGGTGAACTGCGTCAAGGCTCTGCGCTACTGGTCGCCAGTCGATGCAAAAGTCGCTGCATTGTTTCAGAAACACTTATCGTCACTCGCTCAGTCCAAAGCGACTCGTTCTGACAAAGAGTGGCAGGAATGGCTGATCACCACTCATCCAGAGATACGTCAGCAACTCGAAGACAGCGATGGCGTTGATCGGGCCAAGTGGGATGCGCGACTCAAGAAGATTGAGTGGACTTCAGGGCGCATGCCTCAGGGTGAGTTGGTCTACAAGCAACTCTGTGCTTCCTGCCATCAGGGAACCAGCGCCCTGGGCCCTGATCTCGCCGGTGTCGGCAAGCGTTTCAGCCACGATGATTTGATCGCCGCTATCCTACAGCCGAGCAAGGATGTGCCTGTTCGCTATCGCACCTCGATCTTCACCACGCACAGCGGGCAAACCCATGTCGGGCTGGTGATCTACGAGGCTGTCGATGGGGTTATTTTGCAGAGCGCCTCTGCTACGATTCGCATTCCGGGCAATGATATCGCAGCCCAGCGATCTTCCGATCAATCGCTCATGCCCGCCGGGCTGCTGGATGCTTTGACTGATGAGCAGATCGCTGATCTGCTCGCCTGGCTCAAACGGTGAGCTCCAAAGGTGGGAGGGCGAGGCTCATGCCGAGCTTAAGGCGATCACAATACAGCTCGGCAGGAGCCTCGCCCTCCCGGTACACTAGACCAACCGGCCGATGCCGTAATAGGTGAACCCATGCTGCTTCATCACAGCGGGATCGTAGATATTTCGGCCATCGAAGATCACCGGCGATTTGAGCATCTCTTTGACTAGGTGAAAGTCGGGCGTGCGGAACTCCTGCCATTCGGTCACGATGGCCAGGCCATCGGCTCCTTCGAGGGCATCGTAGCGGCGTTCACAGTAGGTGAGCTTGTCGCCATACTCTTCACGGACATTGGCAAGGGCTTCGGGATCGTGTACTCGAATCTTTGCGCCGGACTTCAGCATTTCATCGATCAGTGTCAGGGCAGGGGACTCGCGGATATCATCGGTGCGGGGCTTGAAGGCCAGGCCCCAGACGGCGATGGTCTTGCCGGCCAGCTTGTCCTGGAAGTGACGCTTGATCTTGGTGGGCAAAACTTGCTTCTGCTGATCATTCACCAGATCGACCGCTTCAATCAGCCGAGAGGGAACGTTCTTTTCTTTGGCCATGGCAATCAGAGCGCTGACATCTTTGGGGAAGCAACTGCCGCCATACCCAGGGCCGGGGAAGAGGAACTGGAAGCCGATGCGGACATCGTGGCCGATGCCTCGGCGGACATCGTTGATGTCGGCACCCATCTTATCGCACAGGCCGGCCATCTCGTTGATGAAGCTGATCTTGGTCGCCAGCATGGCGTTGGCAACGTACTTGGTCATCTCGGCACTTTCGGGCGGCATCACCAGGAAGGGACGCTCGGTGCGCAGAAAGGGCGAGTAGAGTTCATGTAACAGTTTCTGAGCCTTCTCGCTACGAACGCCGACGACGACTCGGTCAGGCTTCATGAAGTCGTCGATGGCTGCCCCTTCTTTAAGGAACTCGGGATTGCTGGCAACTTCAAAGGGTTGCTTGGTGCGGGCGGCGATGCGGTCAGTCAACTTCTTATTCGTTCCCACCGGCACCGTGCTCTTGATAACGAGAAGCTTGAAACCATCGAGACGATCAGCAATGGCATCGCCGACGGCCCAGAGGGCGCTCAGGTCAGCTGAGCCATCATCGCCCTGAGGGGTGCCGACACACAGATAGACCACTTCGACATTCTTGATGGCCGCAGCCAAGTCGGTGGTGAAGTTAAGGCGGCCTTCCTTACGGTTACGCTGCACCAGTTCCAAAAGGCCTGGTTCGTAGATGGGGAGCTTGCCCGAATCGAGGATTTCGATCTTTTTGGGATTATTATCGATGCCAATGACATCGTTCCCGCTTTCGGCAAAGCAGGTTCCCGTGACCAACCCAACGTACCCCGTGCCGACAACAGCCAAACGCATAATGCAGAGCCTCGTGAAACAAATGTCTAATGAAGAAGATATGCAAGTATCCCACTACCGGCATTCTTGAGCTATGTTTCCAATGAAGAGTTTTGAGGTTCTCTCCATGCATCCGGTACTTTTTGCCGAAATTGACTGGTCGCAGGCTTTCATGGGAGGCCTCATCGGTGGCGGAGCCGTCCTCGTACTTATGGCCCTGGTTTACTTCTTCCGGGCAATGACAGCCAACCGGGAAGAAAGCAAGTCATTTGAAGAAGCGCAGCCCATATATCTGGGCGCTCTCGGTCTGGGTATCGTCCTCGTCATAGCGGGTCTTTTTTTTCGAGGCTCACTCGGCGGCGGCTCAGGCGACTCTTCCTCAATGAGTAACTTCACGGAATTCGTCTCCAAAGACGGCAAGTTCAAAGCCAGTTTTCCCGGAACGCCAAAGGAGAGGACACAAAGCGCCCTCGGCATGAAGTTCAAGATGTTCCTGGTTGAAGAAAAGGATGGAGTCTTCGGGGTCGCTTACTTTGATCTGCCAGCGGGCATTGATTCCAAAGGCAATCAAGTTGATTCGATCCTGACCAATGCCAGAAGAGGCATGCTCCAGAACATGAATGGGACCCTGATCAAGGAGGACCACATCACTTTGCAGGGGAAGTATCCCGGACGAGAGATCAGAGCTGACGTGCCCAGTAAAGGAGCTGAGATGTACTGTAGCATCTACCTGGTCAACAATCGCGCGTATCAAGTGCTGATTCTGGGTAAGACTGAATGGCTGAATTCCGACAAGGCACGCAAGTTCCTTAACTCGTTCGCCCTTCGTTAAAGACGCCTCAGCACGATACCCACGTGGACCCCAATTCCTACACTGTTGCCAATGGGCCACTTCCTCACGGCTGATCAGCATGCAGGCATTGTCTACACTCCGAGCACTTCAAGAACAGCGCTGGTCGCAACTGCTCTCTGAAGGCTTGTCCCTTTTTCTCAAGAAGAAGTGGGCAGAACAAGGAGTCACCATCGAAAGTGTGCGGACGCTGAACGATCTGGCGCGGCTGCCACTCGTCTCCAAAGATGAATTGATGCAGGATCAACTGCATGCTCCACCGTACGGCACCAATCTGGCCAGGCCGGTGTCGAGCTACGTGCGATTGCACCAGACGTCGGGCACCACGACCGGTCAACCCTTGCGTTGGCTCGATTCACCTGCCTCCTGGGACTGGATACTACGATGCTGGCAGAGCATCTACGACATTGTCGGAATCACTTCGAGTGACCGGTTCTTCTTCCCCTTCTCATTCGGGCCGTTCCTTGGTTTCTGGGCAGCCTTTGAAGGGGCTGCAAAGCGTGGGTGTCTGGTGCTTCCAGGCGGCGGAGCCAGCACCACCGCCCGGCTTAAGTTCCTACAGGATAACCAGGGCACGATTCTTTGCAGCACTCCGACCTACGCTCTACGTATGCTGGATGTCGCCAAGGAAGAGGGCATTCGGTTGGATCAATCCTCGGTCAGGATGCTTATCCTGGCCGGCGAGCCGGGGGCGAATATCCCCTCCACTCGCAAGATGATCGAGCAAGGTTGGGGGGCCCGAGTCATTGACCACTGGGGAATGACCGAGATTGGCCCGTTGGGTATCGAATGCAGTGAACAGCCAGGCGGGTTTCATCTTCTTGAAGAGGAGTGTATTGCTGAAGTGCTTCATCCAGGTACTCTTCAGCCTGTCAGCCCTGGGGAAGAAGGGGAACTGGTCATCACCACCTTGGGTCGTGTACACAGCCCCGTGGTTCGGTTTCGTACCGGCGACCTGGTAAAACTCGATCCGAACCCATGCCTCTGTGGCCGTCCCTGGAAACGGTGCATCGGCGGCGTGCTGGGACGGACAGACGACATGATGCACATCAAGGGAAATAACTTCTACCCCTCCATGATTGAAGAAATCGTGAGAGGTTTCTCTGAAATCGATGAATTCCAGGCTGTCTTCGATACACGCCGACCAGGCCACATGGTGTTACGACTGGAACTGCGACATGAAGTGGATGGCAAGATCGTGAAAGAGGCAGTGATCGAGCGTTTCCGCAATGTCTATCAGTTCAAACCGGAGATTGAGCTGGTCTGTGCGGGGACTTTGCCCCGGTCGGAGATGAAGTCGCGGCGGGTGTTGGTGATTAAGTAGGGAATGTATGGCTGCCCGAGCCAAGCACTCTCGAAGAACAGGATGATCTCGTGTTGGATGCCTTGTAGATCAGAGGCCTTTTCCGATAGATTATACGATATGGTAAAGGCTCAGAATAATCTCTGGAGCATCGTGCGGCATCCCTATGTGGATGCTGATGTGCTTGCAGATGCAATCGTCGATCAAGTACATCATGGTGATTTGGATTATTGCTCCCGTTTGTTGGTTCGAGACAGTCTCCACGCTCTCGGACAACAATGGGGGGAACACCGCCTTACCCAATGGCTGATTCATTCGCCGGTTCAACAGCAATTGAACTCTATTCTGAAGGAAACTTTTGATCGCATCGGCTTCCCTACCTTGGAGGGACGAGTCATGGAATTCACGATCCGACAAGATATCGAAGCCATGTTCCGTGCCATTGGCAGCCATCTGCGATCACCTCTGAAGATCGCCATCGGCGGATCGACTGCTTTGATCCTGCCAGGATTGCTGGCTCGGCAAACGGAAGATGTTGACGTTGTTGATGAGGTACCCAAAATTTTGCGTGAAGACCATGCCTTTATGGAATCGCTTAGAGAACGATTTGGATTGAAGGTTGCTCATTTCCAATCTCATTACTTACCGATGCGATGGGAGAACCGTACACACTGGCATGGCGAATACGATGAGTTGACCGTAGTACTGGTTGACCCCATAGATGTATTCCTCAGCAAGCTGTTTAGTATTCGCAGCAAAGACTACACCGATATGAAGATTTTGATTCAGCAACTTGATCGCACCGTTATCCTTGATCGATTGAAACGAGACTGCCAAAGCATGCTGGCCAGCGAATCGCTGAAAGACCATGCCACGAAGAACTGGTACATCCTCACCGGAGATCGACTCGAACTATGACACCCCGCCTACCTGAGATCGTCACCACTGCCCATGCCGCCCGAGAACAACTGGATGCCCAGGTACGTGCGGTCGTTCAGTATCACTTTCACAGCGATACCGGCACGCCGTTCTGGATCGAGAAAGCCAAGAGCTGGAAGTTCAACCCGCTCAAGGACGTGCAGGGCTGGGCCGACATGCACCTGTTCGGCAACTTCGAGGATGAGTGGCTTCGTGGCGGGCCGCTGCAGCGGTGGATTCCCCGTGCCTTGCAGGGCAAGCCTATCTTCGTTTTCGAGACAGGGGGCACCACAGGCATACCGAAGAGCCGTATTGGCAGCGACGACTTCCGTATCGACTACGAAATGATGTCGCGCACCCTGCCTGACAAGTACTTTCCCAAGGGCAGCAACTGGCTGATGCTGGGGCCGAGCGGCCCGCGCCGGCTGCGATTGGCCATTGAGCATTTGTGCCAGCATCGGGGCGGCATCTGTTTCTGTGTCGATCTCGATCCGCGCTGGGTCATCAAGCTCATCAAGAGAGGCAAGATGGACGAGATGAATGCTTACAAGGAGCATGTCATCGACCAGGCTCTTACCATTCTCTCAGCAGGGCATGATATCAAGTGCATGTTCACCACGCCCAAGCTGCTCGAAGCACTGGCGACGGCACTGGAGAAAAAGGGACAAAGCATCGCCGAGACCGGCATCACCGGCATCTTCTCCGGCGGCACCGAATTCACTCCTGAGTTCACCCGCTTTGCTGTCGAAGAACTACTCGACAACGGCAAAGTCTACATGACCCCTACTTATGGCAACACCTTGATGGGCCTGGCCTGTTCCAAACCTGTGGGGCCTGAGGACGGCTATAAGATCACTTATTATGCACCGCAACCCCGCGCGGTGGCTGAAGTGGTCGATCTGGAGACTGAGTCCAAGATCGTGGAATATGGCAAGGAGGGCCGGGTCAAGCTCACCACGCTGACTTACGAGTTCTTCGTGCCCGGCTTCATGGAACGGGATGAGGGAGTGCGAGAGCACCCTCACGAGAAGTACCCCTGGGATGGCGTCAGTGGCGTGAAGCCCTTCCGAGGTTTCGCTTCCACCACGACGGTAGGCGTATACTAAGTTCAGCAGAGCGTTTGTCCGATACCACACATCATGGGAACCACCATGTTACATATACCAGCCCTGCGTTGGGGTGAGCCATACAAGAGCCTCGACACCGAAACAATCGTCCGCTTTGACACCGGCGAACCGATGGGTGCCATGAGCAAGATCGTGGGGGGCCTCGTCGAACGTGATATGCGCTTTGCCCAGCGAGCACGATCAGTTTTATGCGACATCGCCCCGGCAGACCTGCTTGAGATGTGCAAAAAGGCGGGCGAGCTTTACCTTCAAGGCACACTTGAGGTCGGCGGCGAAGCTCAAACCCCTGAGGATTTCGTACGTCAGCAATCAGCCACTACCGGCCTTCCGTACACGCTGTGCCGCAACAACATGAAGAAGAACCACTTCGTGTTGCAGAACATGCCGCTCATGCTTGATGCACTGACACGCGGCCTGGATTCCAACATTCTCCGCAAGGGCTACGGCATGGAGGCACGAGGCGTGCCTCTTTCCTATCAGGCCCACGCACCGGTTCTGGGTATGGTTCTGCCTAATAATTCTCCCGGTGTGCATGCGCTCTGGCTTCCGGTGATACCGTTTCAGATCGGCCTGGTCATCAAGCCGGGCCCGGCGGAACCCTGGACTCCCTATCGCATGGCAGCTGCCTTCTTCCAAGCTGGCATCCCCAGACAGGCGATGAGCCTTTATCCAGGCGGCATCGACATCGGCGCCGCAGTGCTGAGCGCCTGTCAGCGCAGCCTCATTTTCGGCGGGCAGGCTGTGGTCGATACCTATAAGGGGAATCCCAAGGTTCAGGTTCACGGTCCCGGTTGGAGTAAAGTAATCCTCGGCGACGACCATGCCGACAACTGGGAAAAGTATCTGCCACTCATGGCGGAAAGCATTGCAATCAATAGCGGGCGCGGTTGCATCAATGCTTCTGCCATCTTCACGCCCCGACATGGAAAGAAGATCGCCGAGGCGCTGGCTGAGAAACTCGGGCCTCTCAAGCCACTTCCTCCCGACGATCCCAACTCCGCGCTGGCAGCATTCACAACACCGGCGTTGGCGATAGCAATCAACAACGAGATTGACACTGATCTAAAAACGGCTGGGGCCATCGATTACACCGCCAAGTTCGGCCAACGTTTGGAGGCACATGAACGTCACGCTTACCTTCGTCCGACTATCATCTACTGCGAATCGCCAGACCATCCTTCGACCAAGCGAGAATATCTCTTCCCCTATGCCGCCGTCGTCGAATGTCCTCAGGAGAAAATGATCGAGAAGATCGGCTCCACTCTGGTTTGTTCGGCTCTCACGAGTGACCCCAAGTTCCAGCGTCAGCTTCTTGATGCTGTGAACATTGACCGCCTCAATATCGGGGCCATCCCGACCACGCAACTCAATTGGTTACAGCCTCATGAGGGCAACATTGTGGAATTCCTCTTCCGCAACAGGGCGTTCCAATATGCGGATAAGGCTCTGGCCATATAATTGCACCTATCTCCCAAGCGAAGCTGTCCCCTTCGTGAAGAACTGACGATCATAATCCTGCATGACGACGCCGAGCTATCAGTTTGATTTTCAGCCACTGACCCGAGTGATTTGTGGCCCTGGCGTCCTAGCCAGGCTGGGCGAAACGACTCGTGCCCTGGGTGGTAAACGCATTCTGCTGGTCACTGATCCGGGGCTTGAAGAAGCAGGTCATGCCCAACATGCCGAGGACTATCTCCGTCAGGCAGGGCTGCACGTCATCGTCTTTGATGGTGTTGAAGAGAACCCAACTACCAAACATGTCGCCACCGGCTTAGCTGTTGCCCAGCGGGAGAAGATCGACTTCATCGTCGCCGTCGGTGGCGGCTCGGCCATGGACTGTGCCAAGGGCATCAACTTCCTCTTCACCAACGGCGGAGAGATGAAAGACTACTGGGGCGTGGGCAAAGCCACCAGGCCCATGCTCCCCTCGATTGGGGTTCCCACTACGGCGGGCACCGGTAGTGAAGCTCAATCGTTCGCTTTGGTTTCTGACCCCGTCACCCACTTCAAGATGGCGTGCGGCGATAAGAAAGCAGCTTTCAAGGTGGCCTTCCTCGACCCGGAACTGACGCTGACACAACCGCCCCGGGTGGCTGCCCTTACTGCAATGGACGCGGTCACCCATGCCATCGAAGCTCACGTCTCGACCAAGAGCACAGTTCTTTCCCGCGCCTTTTCACGGGAAGCCTGGCGACTGCTGTATGGCAACGTGAAGCATGTATTGACACATCCTCATGATGTCGCTGCTCGTTCGGCTGTGCAATGGGGAGCGTTTCTCGCCGGCCTGGCTATTGAAAATGCCATGCTTGGCGCCGCACATGCCCTGGCTAATCCCTTGACAGCACACTATGGAATGGTTCATGGCCAGGCTGTGGGGTTGATGCTGCCACATGTCATCCGCTACAACGGCACCCAGGTGGCGGACTCCTACGCCGATCTGCTTCACACGGCAGCTATCCAACATCAGGCGGGTAACGCCCCACAGACACTTGCCCAGTGTGTGCATGACATAGCGGACATCGCCGAACTGCCGCAGGACCTGACCTCGCAAGGCGTCAGCGATGGCATGCTTTCGGTGCTCGCCGATGAAGCTGCCCAGCAATGGACCAGTAAGTTCAACCCACGCACGGTCGGGTATCAGGAGTTGCTGGCTCTGTATCGTAGTGCTTTGTGATAGCAATCGATTAGAGCGAATCTCAGATCAGTGTATCGGGAGGGCGAGGCTCCTGCCGAGCTGTTTTTTGCGTTGGATTGAAGCTCGGTGGGAGCCTCGCCCTCCCTTGATACGCTACAATGATGTGAGATGCGCTCTATTGTTTCAGTGATGGCAGCTTGTCGGTGTGCCCCCTCACCCCCGATCCCTCTCCCTCCAGGGGAGAGGGGAGATGTCACGGCAGATCGTTCAGTTGAAGTCATTTACTTAATCAGATGACGGATCATCATGATGGCGATCAATACCAGTAGCCCGACACAGAGCGGCAGTGCCACCCGTTTCGACAACTCAGCCGGTTTGCTCTCGGTCATCTGCGAACACATGAGCGTTACCGCAGCCACCAGCGACATCGTCCGGCCAGCGGCGGCACCGATGCAGGCCAGCACGCCCACATGGATAGGATCGACACCCTGCTTAATCGCGACATCAGCCAGCAAGGGGTAGAGTCCCTGGGTGGCGCCGATACCTGAACCGCTTAAGAACGCCAACAGAGCCGGTAGAAGTGTCGCCAACGGCAGCAATAGTATCGGAAGATACTCAGCCAGGTGCCCAATGACATCAGCGATCCCGGAGAGCTTAATTCCTTCACTGAAACACTTGGCAATAACGATCAACGAAATGATGTGCGTGTAACCGTAGCCTGCACCTTCAAAGAAATGGCGGGCAACGCTACCCGCCTTTTTGGGAACAGCGACGCAGGCCACCACGCAGCCACAGAGCATGGCCAGGCCAATGAGCCTGGGGCTGAAAACGCCCGGTGGTTCCTTTGGAGCGATGAGCCAGTGGTCGGGCAGCGTAAAGATATTCAGTGGCGGCCCAAAGAGGAAGAGGAGTACAATGGGAACGATGGGGACAATCGCCGAGAACCAGTGAATCTTGACCTTCTCCGCCTTCGATGCCTGCTCGGTTTGGCGAAGTTCGCTTCGATTCATCCAGAGAAACACCAACATCGCCACCGCCAGATGGAAGAAGATCACGTCTCGAATGTAAGCAGGAAGCGTGATCGATTTGATTTCCAGCCTGGTAGCAATCGAGCCAAGTTCCGGGGCACCTGGGTTGAGAAGTTCTCCCCCAATCGATGCACCCAGCAGCAGGGCAGCGCCAATGATGGCCCCTTTCAGGCCGAGTGAACGAAGGAGTGGAATGAGTACGGTACCGACCGCCAGAGAGGTGCTGGTCTGGCTGATAATGGTGATGTTGACCAAGAAACCAATCAGAATGGTTCCAGGGACGACAAGCCACTTGGCGTAGAGCAGTGGTCGGCTGAGAGCTTCGACCAGGTGCTTATCGCACTCAAAGGCCTTGAGCACAAAAGCAAACCCCATGGCGCCGCAAATGGGAACGATCGACGTGGCGTCGGCCAGCCCCTGGAAGAACGTCACGATGATCTTATCGAACTGAAGTGTGAGGCCCGCGAGAGTCAGAGCAGCCAGGAACAATATCAGCCGGACTTCATAACCCTTGAACAGGGCGATGAGTGTCAAAACCAGGATGACCAGTCCAGCCCCGGCTGTCCAGGTCATTGGTTAGCTCACTTTGGCATAATGCTCATGGAGCATAGTCATTTGATGGAAGAAGTCGTGATCTTCGACACCCATCGGGCCTTTGAAGAACGGAGCGAGGTATTCGAGCACGCCCGTTTCATTCCGCCGCTGGGCGTAGAGCGCCAGCCGGGCAAGATCGATCACTAATGGCGCGGCGAGAATCGAATCGCAGCCCTGCCAGATAAGCTGCATCACCATCTTAACACCGAGGAAGCCCTGGAAATGAATGTGGTTCCAAGCGGTCTTCCAGTCATCCAGGCTTTCGATGTATTCGATGGAGACGAGCGTCTGTGGCTTGTAGCCGACGACAGAGCTGATGATCTTGTCTTTGGTCTTCACCTTGGATTCTTTATTGCGGGGGTCGTTGAGGACCAGTCCATCACGGTTGCCAAAGATGTTGTGGCCGACCCAGGAGAGGAGCTTGAGGTTCCTGGCCAGGAACATGGGAGCGATGGCTGACTTCAGAAGCGTTTCGCCCGTCTTGCCATCCTGCCCGGCAATGATGCCCTGGTGCTGAGCCATCAGTTCCCGAAACGCCGGGAAGCTGGCACCCAGCGACGGAGTGAAGTTCACAAAGGGATAACCGGCTTCGATAGCTGCCCAGGCATAAAGGCTGCTGGCCGGCAAGGGCGATGGTTCGCTCTTGTTGATCCAGGCCTGCTTGAGCTTGGCCAGTGAATCGTGTACTTCGCCCAGCGGGGTAGGGGGCTCAGTGGAAGAGACATTGATCACCACCACCTGGGCAAGCTGGTATTCCTTCTGGAACGCCTGGATATCGGCTTTCAATCGTTTGATGGCTTCGACTGGTGTTTCGCTGGTAGGGACACTGTCCCAATCGTTGAGCTTTTGAATCGTCTCGCCGCAGTTGATGACGGTGCCGGGCCGAATGTTCTTCGATATGCTCTCCAACATAGGAGCACAGGCAATCGCCAGTTCGTGGCTGAAGATACCTGACCGGTCCTGGAACTCTTTGACGGTATCCTGAAAGCGTCCACGACGAATCTCGTGCCCACCGATGACGATGTTATTCAGTGCATCCAGCGGCAGCAAGCTGAGAGGCGGTTCAGCGGTTGTGAGGCCGGTCTGATCGATCAATCCCTTTTGCAACGCGGCCAGGCCAAGTGCGACACAGGTGCCCACTCCTCCACATGCGCCAATGAGCCAGATGCCGACACGAGACGATTGCGTTGCAGACATGCGGGGATATGCCGAGGGGATGTTCAGGTAGGATGGATGCAGCTAGTATCATCCTACAAATCAGCGGGAATGAAAACAGAAGCTACTTGATAACGCCCAGTTCTTTACCGACGCTGATGAATGCGGCTAACGCCTGTGCCAGATGTTCGGGCTTGTGGGCGGCAGAAAGCTGCATGCGTATGCGAGCCTGCCCCATCGGCACCACGGGATAACTAAAGCCGATCACGTAGATGCCCTTTTGCAACAGCTTATCGGCCATCAAGCCGGCGAGCTTGGCATCGCCGAGCATCACCGGGATGATCGGGTGGCTGCCCGGCTTCAGGGAGAACCCTGCCTTGGTGAGTCCCTCTCTCATGAAGCTGGCGTTACTGTGCAAGCGCTTTCGCAGCTCAGCACCAGTGTCGATGAGTTCCAGCGCCTTCATGGAGGCGACCGCCACACTAGGAGGCATGGCGTTGCTGAAGAGATAGGGTCGGGAACGCTGCCGAAGCGTTTCGATCCAAGGCGAAAACGAGACAGTAAAACCACCCACGCCGCCGCTCAAGGTCTTGCCGAGGGTGCTGGTAATCACATCAATACGGTTCATCACGCCGAACACTTCGGGAGTGCCCCGGCCATTCTCGCCCATGAAGCCGCTGGCATGGCACTCATCAACCATGACGACGGCTTTGTACTTATCCGCCAGTTCGCAGATCTGGTCGAGTTTGGCCATGTCGCCATCCATGGAGAAGACGCCATCGGTGGCGACCATCCGAAAGCGGCAGTTCTGTGTGGTCTTGAGAACCGTTTCGAGTTCCGCCATATCGCTGTGCTTGTAGCGGTGCCTCTGGGCCTTACACAGCCGAACGCCATCAATGATGCTGGCATGATTGAGCTCATCGCTGATGATGGCGTCTTGATCATTCAAGAGAGTTTCGAAGAGGCCGCCGTTGGCATCGAAGCAGGAGTTGTAGGTGATCGAATCTTCTTTTCCGAAGAACTGGGCGATCTTCGTTTCTAATTGTTTGTGTGGCGAAGCGGTGCCACAGATGAAGCGCACTGATGCCATGCCGAAGCCGTACTGATCGAGACCCTGATGAGCGGCTTTGACGATCTCCGAGTGGTTCGCCAGACCGAGGTAGTTGTTGGCACAGAGGTTGATGACCGATTTGCCGCCGACCTGGATATCAGCTCCCTGGGCGCTGTCGATCACCCGTTCCTTCTTGAATGTGCCGGCGCTGCGAATCTCGTCCAACTGTTTGGCCAGGTGTTCGCTCAGTCGTGCATCGCTCATGATCGTGCTTCTCTTAGTGGTTCTTCAAGATGTTGGGCAACAGATACTCGCTGAAGGCCCGCTCGAAATCGTACTTCGGCTGAAACTTCCAGTCCTTCCGGGCGGCGGTGTCATCGACATCGGCCGGCCAGGAATCGACGATGGATTGCCGACGTATGTCAGGGTTGAAGGTGATTTCAGCCTTGGGAAACGCGGCAACCACTCTGCCGCGAAACTCATCGGCAGAAGGGTTGAACGCGCCCAGATTGTAGACCGGTTGAGTCAACTGCTTCGTCTCGGCTTCGGCCAACTGCAGGATGGCATCGACACCATCAGGCATGGCCATAAAGGGGATGCGGGTATCGGGCCGAACGAAACAGGCGTAGGGCTTGTTGCCCGCACCAGCATGGATCATCTCCGGTGCGAAGTCACTGGTGCCGCCGGTGGGCAGAGTGAGGGCGCTGATCAGCCCCGGGAAGCGCAGGCCGCGAAAATCGACCAGGCCTCTCGATTCCTGAGCGTCGAGCTGCCGGTAGTATTTCTGATAATAGTTGCCGAGCTTTTCACAGTAGAGCTTGTTGATGCCATACATCGTTCGGGGTTCACACCAGTCACCTTCTTTGACTTTCCCCGTCTTGGTCTTGGCATCGACCGTGGGGAAGCCATACACCGCGATGCTGCTCGGATAGATGAACCGAGTGGGCCTTCCCTGTTGGCGGGCTTCACTAACGGCCAGTTCGAGCAGGTTGAGCGTGCCATCGACATTGACGACATGGGCCAGCTTGGGCATGCGCTCGGACTTGGTGGAGAGCAAGGCAGCCAGGTGGATGATGATGTCGAAATCGTAATTGGCGCCAAGGCTTTCCACAACAGAGCCGTCGGTGATGTCACCCACGATGCTTCGGTAGCATTTCTTACGTAGCGATTCGTCGGCGGTGTTGAGGTCAAGGGCTACGATGCGATTGCCAGGAGATTCAGCCAGTCGATTGATCAGCCCATGCCCAATCTCCCCGTTGGCCCCCGTAATCAGAACAGTTCGCATAGCAGCTGATCCATATTGGTGTTTCAGTGACGGCAGCTTCTTCTCGGCTCCCCCTCACCCCCAACCCCTCTCCCTCCAGGGAGAGGGGAGACGTGATGGCAGATTTGCTCAGTCGAGTCACTGACTATTATTTAGGAGTTGACAGCAAATAGGCGAACAGATCGGCAATTTCTTGAAGAGTGAGCTCGTCGATCAGCTTCTCGGGCATCGGGGAAACTGTGGAAGCGACCTGCGACTCGATCTCGCTCTTTTTCAAGGTGATCTTTGTGCCGTCCAGTTGAAGAACGGTAACTGAATCGCCTTGGGGAGCAGCCAGGCCGGTGATGGTCTGGCCATTTTCGGTTACGATCACTGTACCACGATACTGATCGCTGATGACCTTTGAGGGATCAAGGATCGATTCGAGGATATCAGCACGTTGGAATCGGCTCTTCAGGGTCGTCAGGTCTGGCCCCAGGCCGTCACCTTCGCTGCCGAACTTGTGGCACTTGATACAGTTGGCCTTGGTGAATACCAGCTTGCCACGAGCCACATCCCCATGAAGTCCTTTTTCATCCTTTTCGAGAAAATTCCTAAGCTCGTCCATCTTCCACTTTGAACTGGCAGTGATGGCACTGACATTGAGCAATGGTGTCGCCTTGGGGAACTGTTGGCCATACCAGCGCGACCAGCCTTTGAGCTCCGCCTGTAGGTCTTTGCCATCGGGTGAGAACTGCTGTTTCTTCCAGTGTTGCAACAGCTTGATCGCCTCCATACGGTCACGATCAGCCAGGCGACTGACGCCCAGCAAGACGCACCGATATGTCTCAGCATCTTCAGCCTTTGGCTGATACTTCGCTTTCAGCAAAGCGACGATGCTATCTCGAAGAACCAGAGGAGAAGCCGACCGCAGTCCTGAGAGGTAGTAGGGCACGTTTTCAGATGACACAGACTTCGTCAAAGAACGCAGGGCGGCATCGAGCAGTTCCGGATGCCGATCTGTCAGCAGTCGGAGCGATTTCTGCGCCTCAACCTGTTCATTGCTCTTCCCCAGTTGCTCCACCAGGACATCACGAAGATTGCGAGTGGCATCGTCTTTGGTGGGGGACAAGTTTTCGATCAGACCCACCAGTTGCTGAGTTGATAAGTGAGTTTCCTTGCTTCGCAGCAGGACAGAGACAACAAAGGGCCATTGATCGACCTTGCTCAGAATCTTCGCTCGATCAGCTTGATCCAGGGATACAGACCAATCGAAGAAGATATTTTCCATGAACGGCGTGAAGCTGTGGCCACCCGTCCAGCTTTTGGTCTGCTCGAACCATGTCAGGACAGACTGCTTGAGAGCCTCCGACCAATCACGATGCAACAGACGGAGAATGTAAAAGTAGTAGATCTGCTGTTTGCGGTCGGTCAACGATTTGGTCATCTCGTCAACCAGCTTGTTGGGAACAGGCAGGTTCGTCCATTCCTGCTTATGAGCATTAACCAGAAGAATAGCGAGCTCTCGATTGACCCGATCATCGCCCGTGGGAAACATCTCGAACCACTTCTGGATCGCTTTCTGAACAACAGGTTGCTTGCCATCCAACTCGCTGTGGATGATCGCCATCTGCCAGGTGCGCAGTTGTTGAAGTTGCTCCTCAGGATTCGAGGTGTCTTTCAGGCGAGCCAGGCGATCAAGAACAAGGTTCTTGTGCTGATCCATCTGGTTGGTTTTGCACAGGGCGATGATCGCTTCCATTGCCTGCAAATCGCTGGAGGCACTGAGCTTGTCGATCCACTTGGCAGGTTCGATTCGCTGCAACACCAGCCTTGCTGCTGTTCTAAGGAATTGATCAGCACTATTAAGCAAGGGCCAGAGTTGATCGGGCGAGACTTCGTAGCCGTAGCGGATGATGTCTTCGCAGGCATGGCGGGCCTTCATGGCGTCGCCGCTCTTGAGCGCCCCCAGACAGGTCTCAAGGGCAGGGGGCTTCGATTGAGGATTGTTGAAGGTACTTCGTGATGTGCTCCACGCAGCCAGTGGCTGATTATGTGTCTGGTAGCTCTTATCCTGTTCCGGCTGCCCGGTGTACTTGATCTTGTAGATACCTCCCGCAGAACCTCGGCCACCGAGTGCGAAATAGAGACAGCCATCGGGGCCAACTTCCAAATCAGTCACGTTCAGCGGAGCGCCGACACAGAACTTCTCAGATTCGCCTTTGAAGCTGGCGCCGTTCTGTTTGAGATGTACCGCCCAGATGACGCCAATCGACCAGTCCGCCATGAAGAAGGCGCCCTGATACTTCTTCGGGAACTGATGGTGTTCATAGAAAGTCAGGCCGGTGGGTGAACCACGACCAGTCTCGAGGATCGGCTGAAGGCTGTCGATGTAGTAATTCGGCGTATTCGCAGCTCCGGTGCGCCAAACATAATCGGCGCCCGGCGGCACATGGCAGACACGCACCGCTCGATACCAGGGCAGCCCTTCGTCCCATTCCATATCGCTGTCGAAGGTGAAGAGTTCACCATCCGAACGGAAAGCCGCATCGAAATGGTTACGGAAGCCGGCAGCGACCTGGCTGATGTTCTTCCCTTCATGATCCATACGCCAGATCGTGCCTCCCGGCGCGAGGATATTGGCAGCATGGCCACGACCATCGTTCAGGCGCGGCAACAGCACATCCTCGGTGGTGTTCGGCTTGCCCTGATCGGGGCCGAAATCGCCCTTGGGCCAACGCTTCAGGGGCGAGTTCTCAGCCAGCTTTTCGGGCTGGGCCCAGGCATGGTTGCCGATGACGACATAGAGCCAGTCATCGGGGCCATGAATGATGGCATGGGGGCCATGTTCGCCCATGCTGCCTTTGAACTTGTGAAGCAGTTCGACTTCATCGGTTTCATCAGCACCCTTGGTATCTTTGGCTCGGTAAAGGCCTGTGCCCTTGGGGCCATCGCCTACGACGAGCAGTGCATCTCGAACCCAGCACAACCCCTGGGCATTCTTGACCTGTTTGCAATAAGGCCTGATGTTCTGCATCACGCCGTCGCTGTTGGGATCGGTGCAGAGCAGCACCGGGCCTCGCTCTTGAGAGACCAGCAGCCTCCCTCTGTTGTCGAAGGTCATGTTGATGATCGAGAAGGGCAGCTTGTTATCGACCTTAGCCATATTGGGAGTAGGTGGAACGACTGTTTCGACGACGAAACCTTCAGGCACTGTGAACCGGCTCGAAGTGGGGGCACTGTCCCAGTTGATCTTGCCCCAGGGGTTAGTTCCATAACTTCCGATGACATGAACAGGGTTCCAGGCACTGTCATTGAAATCAACTTGAGTCCAATTCGCCGCAGGTTCTGTCGATGTCGACTTCCAACTGGCATCGCTGTTGAAGGCCATCTTCGATTTGCCGTTGGGAGTGACAGCAATTCGAGCCAGCAGGCCGGCAGCAGAGGGGGTAGTGTTAGTAGCAGCCACGGCGATCACGTTGGTTCCGTGTTTAGCCCATTTCTTGACATCAAATCGGTATATCTGTCGCCAGGTATCGCCCAAGCCTACTTCGTGGCCATTGAACCAGACAGTAAAGCCATCATCGGCAGTCAATTCGAGCAGAGCTTCATCGACCGGGTTGGCAATCGGGCGATCAATCTCAAAGGTCTTACGAAACCAGCGTGTCCCCGCGGGAAGATGCATGGTCTCTTTCGCTTCCGGCGTCCAGATCCACGACAATTCAGACTTATCATCAGCCACAGCCGTTTGACTACTGGAGATCAATATCACCGTGCTGAAAGCCAGCAGCGTCAACAACGCCGGCAGGGGAAGAACTCTCATCTTTGGGGAACCTTGCCTGGAGGGATCAGAAGGAGGGTTGAATACTATTTACAGTTTAGAGCGTTCAATGGCAAAGGGTCAGTATTCTCCTCCCCTTGCCAAGGGAAGGTTGGGTGGGGTTAAATCACGGAGAGTTTACCCCCTCCAACTCCCCCTTAGAAAGGGGGGAGAGACTATCGAAAAGAATGATGTTCCGATACTCAATCGTACTGTAGACGGTTGTATAATAGAAAAGTGATAAGAGGTCTCGCTATGGGTCAGGATATTGATCGCGCGCTGGCAGGCTGGGAGTTCAAGCCTGGCATGATACAGGCTCGCATGGTCACCGCCGGCGATAGTCGCCAGGTGATTCAACTGCGCATCGATCTGGGCGTGTTGCAGATGGAGATCAAGGGCAGGCCCGATGGCACACGTCCCAGCGGGTTCCTGACTTACCTGGATTTCCTGCGTGATTTGATGCGTCGCCAGGGGCTGGAATCAGACGAGCCGTTCACCATGACCGAAGATCAGTGCATCGAGGCGGACCGGGAGTTTGTGCAGTTCTATCATCGCCGGGTGGCGTTCCTGACGATGAATCAGTTTGATCGCGCCATCCGTGACGCTGATCATACCCTGGCTTTCATGGACTTTGTCAAAGCCAACGCGCCGCACCAGGATTATGTCACCGCTCACGAGCAGTATCGTCCATTCGTGCTGTTCCATCGCACCGCCGCCCAGGTGGAATCCTCGCTACTGAAGGAAACGCCTGAAACGGCTATCGACGCCATTCGAGATGGACTGCAACGCATCAAGGAAGTGTTCATTGAATACGAACAGGACGAGCGGTATGACAAAGACCCGCTCGTCCGTGAATTGAAGAAGAAGTTGAAGCAGCTCCGCAAGGAGCACAACGTCAAGCTGACGCTGAAGGAGCAACTGGCCAAAGCCATCGAAAAGGAAGACTACGAGGCGGCAGCCAGGCTTCGAGATGAGATGAAGAAACGCAGCGAGATGAAATCGTAGCGATTACTTCGCCATCGGCTTCCACAGGGGGCTGACCCGCTTGATCTTGGCGACGATGACTTCCTTATCGGTCGGATTCTTGGTCGCCGCCAGCTTGGTTTTCAGCTTGGCGACGGTGGCTCGGCGCTTGCGTTTACGCTTCAATTCTGACTTACGTTCAATGTGCGACATCGTGCTACTCACGGGTAATGGAAAAACGATTACCCTCTCAAAGATATGAAACTGCTCGAAATGAGCAACATTGACAATAGCTCCTCCCCTTAGCAAGGGGAGGTCGGGTGGGGTTTGATGTTACGGAGGATTTACCCCCTCCAACTCCCCCTTGGAAAGGGGGAGAGAAATATACGATCACGGTTTCTCGAATAATTCGAGCGATTCCTCGACATCCTGCACCAGCTTAGCGTCCTTGAGCCGGGCGCGTGCGATGAATTGTTTCGCTTCGTCACTGGGGCATTTGAGGGCAAATTTCACCACTGCACTACGGGTGATGGGAGCCTCTGCGACCGGGCTATCAAACAGTTTGAATATCCGTTCCTGTTGATCCCAGCACTTCCAGGTGCGTAATTGCCCGATAGCCAGGTCAATCATATCGGGAAGGTCAATCATCTGATCGACGCAGGCAATGATCTGTTTACGGTTAACGGCGTTGTCCACTTCGTACTGAAAGCGGAGAAAGCGCAGGACGCCGTAGCGTTCAGTGAACGAACGCTGCTTATCGACAAGGATGGTACGGGCCAGGTTCCATACCTCTGCCGCATCCTGCCTGTGAACACCAGCCAGAACACCCGCCATGATGCCATCGAGAGCGCCGGCATAGCGAGCATCGGGGGGCTTGAGAGCCAGGTTCTTGAGCAGAGCGATGTCCTCGGCCTTTCCGCAGGCACCGAGCAGATAACTGTAGAGGGACAAGCAATGATTGGGCGTCTTCGGGTCGAGGAGCCAGCGACGCAGCTTTTCGGGATCGAGCTGACTGGCTAGCGCAGCCACGTCTTGATTGCTGGCAATCGCCCATTCCTTGTAGGCATCAGCGGCCAGTTCAGGCTCGGCATCCTGAAAGTAATCGAAGACAAACTTCAGGCGGGCTTGACGTTCAGCCGGTGTTCCGGCTCCAGTAAGGGCCGGCATCTTCTGCACATATTGAACCAGACGATCAGAGGAGCAAACGATGCTGCGATACGGATCAAATTGCCCTTGAGAAACATCAAGGAAAATAACGTACTTCACCCCGGGTACAGGGGGCACATAGCGAGGCAGTACAATCTTGCCACCTTTGATGGAGTTGCGTTCACCATGCAGAACGGTTTCAACACTGAATTCGCTGCTGCCCTTGATACCATCCGGCCCAAGACGAGCATCAGTGATCTTTCCAAAGACGACCAGGTTGGCGGCATTAATCTCCTTCGTCAGGGGCGGCCCCTGGTTAGTGCAGAAGTCGCATGCCCGGGCCAGGGCAGGGGAGCACAAGCAGCAAGCGCCTATTATCACTGAGAAGAACCAATACTTCATTTCGCCTCCATGTTACTTAGTGTTCAGGCGCGGCAGCTTAGCTTCGCACCCCCTCACCCCCAACCCCTCTCCCTCCTCCAAGGGAGAGGGGAGAAGTGACGGCAGGTTTGTTCCGCATCACTACTTCGCCTTGCTGATATCCGCTTCGTTCGCTTTTTCGAGGTCAAGTATTTCCTGAGCATCCTTGATCTTGTCAGGATTGACTTTTCTTACTGCTTCCACATAAGCCTTGGCCCCGGGATACTTATCGTGCGGCACGGAGAGCATATAACGCAGGACGGCCCGTTGCACAAGAGCGCCGATATGTGTGTCCCGCTTGCTTTGCTCAAGTATCTTGTCAGTGAACTTCCACTGCTTCCACTTCCGCAGATCATCGATAGCCATGTCAGCGATGTCGCCCTGGCTGATGAACTGTTCCATCGCGCCGAGTAATTCGTCAGGAGGGATATGTCCCATGTGGGTATCCCAGAGGAAGCGAATGGTTCGCAGCCCGGCATGGCGTTTGGCGAAGTCGCTGGTGTTGCCCATAATCAATGACTTGGTGTATTTCCAGCCGTTAGTCTGATCAACCAGAATGTAGCCGGCCAGGATGCCATCGATTCCGGAGATCAGGCTCTTGTCAGGATCGTTGAGAAGAGAGAGGAATACCTCACCGTCTTCGCTTTTACCGCAGAGGCCGAGCATCAAGCCGAACAACCCGTAACGGTAGATGGCGGTGTTGGGGTCTTTGAGCCAGGTTTGAAGTCGCTTGCGCATGTCAGCATCGCCGTAATCCTTGACAAGCTTTACGACATCAGCGTAGTCAGCTTTCGCAAATTCCTTATAGGCATCGGAGGCCACTTCATTATCGAAGTGGTCAAGATAGTTGAAATAAAACCGAAGGCGTTTGCTGACATCCTTTTCGTCAATCTTCATTGCTTCCTTGAGGTACTTAACGACAGCTACGTCTTTGATCGTCATCATCAGATAAGTATCAGGCTGCTCATTGCTGAGGTCGCAGAAGACGAGCATTTTCTCATCGCCGGCCGCTGAGGGCGGAATGTAGCGTGGCAGGGTTAGAGTCTTTTTGTTCTTGAGGAAGGGATCGGGTTTGACGACTTCTTCAATGGTGAAGTCGGTCGTGCTGAACTCCCGTCCGTCGGCATCGCGTTTGATCTGGGGATTGCTGGGAACTCCATAAAGAACGAAACGGGCCTGCTGCACTTCTTTCACCAGCGTTTGGCCCTGCATCGCTCCGCAGAAGGGACAAATGCATGCCGCCTGGGTTGAAGGAGGCATAACGAAGAAAGACAATAACAACAATAACCACGAGGAGGTTCGGCAGGATCGGAGCATGAGATGACCCTCTAGCCCTTTTGGGCTTCAACACCTTTCATTCTATTCAGCAGGTATTGTCCCAAATCAGTTCAGATAAGGGAAGGGGGGAACCTTTGCAGGTTCGATTAAACTGACTTTCATAATTGCTTGTGATTTTCCATCGTTAGCTTCGACGAACTTTAGCCGCCCCTGAACTTTCACCCATCTAGTGGTGCTTCCTCCGCCTTTCGACTGCAACTGAGCAGGAATTGGCTTTTTGGTGACACAGACGAGCATGGCCGGACGAGCATCGGTCAAGCAGCAGGCCATTCGCAATCTCACAATACGAAACAACGAGTATGGACCCATTTCTTCCAGGTCGAACATCCCTTCGATTTCCACTCTGCCGTAACTTGCGTATTGGCGTTGAAGAGCAGGATCTTTGAGGGCTTTTTCGATTTGTGATAAATCAATCATGATAGGCTTCTCGTTTCTGGCTTCTCCATCCATTTCATCAATCATGCCCAGAAGTCCCGAAGCAATGGAGGTACTAAAACTGACGGAAGGAAATACTTCTCCTGGAAAGGTGAATGCTCCCAAAGACATCCAGGCCATCTGTTCATTGGTGGCTGGCCGCTTCTGTTCCTTGACCGACTTTTCATAGAGGTGCTTTTCAAAATTCTCGATCATCTTGGTATCGGGCAGCCCCATCACAATCAGGATCAACGGGATCAGGAGCGGAATATACCGAATCGGGTTCCAATTGTGATCATGGTCGTGGTCGCAACAGTCATGGGTTTCGCCTTCTTTATGATCGTGGTGGTGATCGGCCTCACCTTTATGGTAATGATCATGTTCATGCGAGTGATCATGGCCGCAGTTCGCGTGATCATGGTCGTGGTCGTGATCATGCTCGTGACTATGATGATGGCCACCACCCGCGCTTTTGAAGTTGAACAAGAGAAAGAAGAAAAGCACGATCAGAATGATGCCACCGATGAAGATGACGTACTGAATCCAGGTAGTGACCAGCGACAAGAGGCTTCGCTCGCCACTGCTCCACCCCAGGTAGTTCGAGATGAACATCCATACCATCACGACGCCATAGGCCCCTGTCATGATCAGGGTAAAAAGGCGTTCCATGAATTGACTGTTACGTTGCATGATAGATCTCCCTTAACGCATCAACTCACGGAGGTACCTGTCGATGTAGTAGGTGGACATGCTCAGGGTAAAAATGATCACCCAGAGCAGGATCACAATGGTGACAATCAGCTTCGCCTTGAACACCCGGGTGAACATCAACAGCAGCTTGAGATCAAACATGGGACCGAGCACGAGGAACCCGAGCTTTCCCGAAAGTGGCACTTTCAGCATGTTGGCAGCCACGAATGCGTCAGCTTCGCTGCATAAACAGAGCAGGACGGCGATTGCCATCATCGTCAGAGCCGCCGTCCAGGGATTTTCAAAGAGGAAGGAAACCCTGCTGACGAGTTCAAAGGTCTGTAGGAAGGCTGCCAGCATGGCGCCAAGAATGAGGAAGCAGGTAATATCGATGAAGTCGTGCAGTGCCACCTGAGCGATGTTGGAGACACGCTGAGTCCAGGGCCGTTTGGCTTCGGCAGCTTCTTCTTCCACAGTCTCCAGAGCAACAACCTTGATAGGTACCTTAATCAGATCATTAACACCCTTGACCGCCATGCGATTGACAATCGTGCCGACGATGAAGCCGGTGATGAACGATAATCCGCAGCGCAATGCTACCATCTGAAAGCTGGTAACCCCATCGATATTCGATCGATCTCCAGAGAACGCCGCCCAGGTGGAAGCAATGACCACAGGATTGATCACCGGCGCACACAGCATGTAGGCTACGGCGCATCCCAGCGGCAGCCCCTTCCCTAACAGCCTGCGCATGACGGGAACGATCCCGCATTCGCACATGGGAAAGACCAGCCCCAGTAGCGCGCTGCCGGCGATGGCCAGGTAGCGGTTCTTGGGAATCATCTTGGCGAACATGGCTTGAGGCAACAGTTCTTCAAGTATGCCCGATATCAACGCACCGATGATGACGAATGGCAAAGCTTCGTAAACGATGCTCTGAAACGACACGACAAACTGGTCGATTCCACTGAGGGCGGCAAACATGGTCATCGTCGTGTGCATAGTCGGGTACTTACGAAAGAAACGGAATAGGTAAGGTTGATGATAGCGAGCATTGGCCTATTCACTATGACTAAACCCAAGGTCTAGGCATTCGTGGCTGAGACCGCCCTCCTGCCTCGAAGCACCGGACCAAGAAGCATAGAAAAGAAGAAACAGAGTGTGCCAATGACCACAATCACACCGCCGCTGGCTAATGGCAAGCTCTTACCACTGATGACAGGTTGCCAGGTAGCGCTAAGGAGAAACCCGCCCAGGCCCGCGATCAAGGATGTCAGTAACGAGAGCCAGAAAAACTGCCTGAGGGTCCGAGACATATTCCCCGCCGTCGCCGCCGGTAGTATGAGAAGCGCATTGATGAGGAGCGCTCCGACTACCTTGAGACAGGCATTAACTGTCATGGCAAGGAAAATAATGAACAAGTAGTTTCCCAGTTGCACGGATATGCGGCGTGAGCGAGCCAGGCTGCTGTTGAAGCTCGACAAGACCATGCTGTTGTAACGTGAAATCAGAAAGAGCAGGGTGAGCACCAACAAGATCATCAGGTAGACAATTTGCTGGCTAGTCGTGGCCATCGGGTCACCAAAGAGGAACGTTTCCGGGTTCTGTGAACCTCTCCCACCACCACCGATCTTGGAGACAGCGGTCAGCAGGATCGCACCCAACCCCATGGCACCCGCAAAGAAAACCCCGATGATGGTATCGTTCGCCAGCACGGTCTTCTGTTTGACATAAGCAATGCCACAACCGGTCACGATACCAAAGATCACCATCACCGGAACGATCATGTCGTCGCTGGAAAGCCAGCCGGCGATGTTCATCAAGATACCGAGAGCCACGCCGGCAAAGGCAAAGTGAGCCAGGGCATCGCTGAAGAACGCCATGCGGTTGCTGAGCACCAACGAACTGATGGCACCACAGATCAGACTGACCAGCACGACACTGATAAAACCCAGCAGCATCTGTTTGTTGCTGAACAGGCTTCCTTGGGCAAACATTGTCTTCAGATCGGAGAGCTTTTCATCCAGCCATTGGGCAAGAACCGTATGCCAGGGATACAATTCCTGTATCTCACGGGCCTTTTTACTATCAGGGTCAAGGATGACCTTGACCATCGTACCTTTAGGAAGAAGAGACAAGTCATTAAGGAATTGACCTTGAAGCCCTGTTTTGCATCGTAGGTCTGATGGAACTAATATCTTTCTCAATTCTCCAGTTGAGCTTTCCTTGAGAATGAAGTCGCCCTGGACGCCCGATTCTTCATAGATCGTGCCGACGATCTCCTGCGAATGGGCAACGCCATTGCAGAGTAGCATCCAAAGAATTGGCGCCAGCGGGATCAATCGCATCATGTTGAAACATCAACTCCGACGAAGCCTATGAAGTAAATACGAGCGACGAAGGGATTCAGTTCGATCCTCAACCGGGCAGGGGAGGTGGCTGCGGCCAACGTAACAGTTCGGTATGGATGGCCAGGGTCAAGTAGGTACAAATGAGAGCCAAGACACTTGCCAGGATGAGCATCCAAATCGAACGTCTCCAGAGCTTCCGGCGAAGGGTATCCTCGACGACCGGTTCCGTGCCTTGATCCTGATTCTGTACTCCCTTTAGCCCCAGAACAATACAGGTCTTTTGGAGAGCCTGAAGGATGCCAAGATAGCCGACAAAGAACGGAATGAAGACGAGCATGCGAAGATAATCAGAGACATCCTGCCAGATGAAGATGATGGTAAGAATGATGCCGAGGTTCAGCCCGAGATAGCCCAACAGACGACGCTTACGAATCTCTTTCGGCCCCAGGTTCTGACAAGCGACGACTGAATCGTACATGCAGTAATCCCCGGAAAACGCCAGATAGAATGCAACATAATGATGATTATCGGACGTTGGTGGAAAGCGCGTCTTGATTGGCTTTTGTCTAATAATCGCCCTTATGTTGCATCCCCTCTGACACGATGAAACACACCCATCTGCCGGAACTTGCTATACCGGCCATCAAGCAGCTTCTTCACTGGCAGACGTTTGAGCTCTCGCAGGTGTTTGATCAGATGGGTCTTCAAGGTATTAGCCATGTCACGAGGATCACGGTGAGCTCCGCCGAGCGGTTCAGGAATTACCTCATCGACCACCTTGAGTTGCTTTAGATGTTTGGCGGTCAGCTTGAGAGCCTCGGCAGCTCGGGACTTGGTCTCTTCGGTTGCCGTCTTCCACAAGATGCCTGCACACCCTTCGGGGCTGATAACCGAGTAATAGGCAAACTCCAGGAGGCAGACACGGTCACCGATGCCAATTCCCAAAGCTCCGCCGGAGCCGCCCTCGCCGATAACCACACAGACGATCGGTGTTGGGATGCGTGACATCTCCAAAAGGTTGGCTGCAATCAACTGGGCCTGGCCTCGCTCTTCAGCACCAATACCTGGATAGGCACCCGGGGTATCGATGAGGCAGATAATCGGCAGGCCGAACTTGGCAGCGAACTTCATTCGCACCAGCGCTTTGCGATACCCCTCTGGATGGGCGCAGCCATAGAAGCATTCAGTACGTTCCTGCAGGTTCCGGCCCTTGTGATGTCCAATGAGCATCACTTTCATGTCATCAAGCCGAGCCAAGCCGGTCCGGAGCGACCGATCATCCCCGATGGCCTTGTCGCCATGCAGTTCAGTAAAGTCGTCAAAGATCAAGTTGACATAGTCGAGGAACTGGGGCCGCTCGACATGCCGGGAAACCTGAACTGACTGCCAGGGCGTCAGGCTGGCAAACTTCCTTTTTTTGAGGCTGACGATTTCTTTCTGTATGGCTCGTAGTTCGTTAGTCTTCTCTTTCCCCTTCTCCGTCTCGATCTTGCGCAGGGAGGCTTCCAGTTCGGCTATATCTTTTTCAAAAGGGAGGTAGCTGGCCATAAGTATCGCTTAAGCCGGTCGCTCAAGCTTGTCTCCTGTAAATACACGTGTGGTACGAAGCTGGGACAACAGTTCGTGCATGTTGCGAGGACGTTCTTTTTTATCCTTCGCGAGGCAGCGGAGGCAAAGCTGAGAGAACTCTTCTGTAATACTCGGATAATTGATATGCAGTGCCTTTGGCTTTTCACTCAAATGTTTATAGAGCAAATCGTTGGGGGTAGCTCCAACAAAAGGGGCCTTGCCACAAGCGATTTCATACATGGTGGCACCGAATGAATAAATATCTGCACGTTCATCCAGCGGTCGATTTAAGATCTGCTCTGGCGACATATAGCTTCTGGTGCCTGCCGTCTTTCCTGCCTTTTTGCCGCCACGAAACAACCCGAAGAACCCTGCCCCGCCACGTTCAATGCGCTTGGCCAGAGCAAAGTCGATGAGCTTGATCTCTCCAGAACTGTTGAGCAAGATGTTATCTGGCTTGATATCTCGATGAATCCAGCCCCGATCATGCATGTGAGCAATGCCCGCAGCAGCTTGAGTCAGAATGGAATGACATCGTTCATGAACGATCGTGTGTTTTCTCATCATCCTCAGCTTGATATTGCCACCCGGAAAAAACTCCATGATCAGATATTGAGTGTCTTTATCTTTCGCAAGCTTGAGCATCTTGATGACATTAGGATGGCTCAAGGGGAGCCCTACCTTCGCTTCATGTTCCAACATCTTGCGATGCAACGGATCCTTGGTGAACTCGGGCAGCAGAAGTTTCATGGCAAAATGACGACCCGAGCCGGGTTCGTTTACTTCCCAAACCTGGCTGGTTTGGCCTGTCGTCATATGTTTCATAAGACGATAGCCGCCGATAGTTTGCTCTGAGGCCATAATGTCGTTCTGAGAGAACGTACCAGCCTGGACCAGTGTAAGCACCACTCGTCTGGCATAGGTTGAATAGTGTCAAAGTGCTTAATTACTAACAGTTTACGCAACTTTACCGGTTTTGCCAAGATTGATCAATAGACACGAAAAGAGGGCAGGGTCTCCCCTGCCCTCCAATCATTCAATTAGTAAGCCTCGACGGTTCGGGCTTCGTTGCCGTCTTCCAGGCGTGCCTTGAGACGGTTACGAGCGACGTGCAGACGACGCTTGATAGTTCCTTCGGGAGTAGCGAGCTCTTCGCTGATCTCCCGAATCGACTGGCCCCGCAGGTAGAAAGCCGTCAGAGTCTCACGGTCGAGACGGTTCAGACGAGCCAGCCCCTTACGGACGGTCACCCGAGCCTCCTTCTTCATCAGAGATTCCAGAGGAGAATGAGTCAGCGTAGCCTGGTTCTCCAGGACGCCCTCCTCCACCTGGTTCACCCGACGACGAGTCAGCCGGTTGAGGGCCAGTCGGACGCAGATCTGGCGGATCCAGCCGATGAAGGCAGCGGGCTCACGGAGCTGATCGAGTTTGGTCCAGGCCCGGACGAAGGTTTCGTGGGCCAGTTCCTGCGCAGCCCCGCCATCACGCAGCTTCTCCAGGGCGGTAGCGTAGACCAGAGGCTGGCACTCGCGCACCAGCTCGCTGAACGCAGCCCGATCCCCCAGCTGAGCAAGAGTCACATTACGAACGATCAAATCAGTGTTCATGGCATACCCTTCTGTCCGGGCAGTCCACAGAATGCGAGAGGGCAAATAATGCCTGAATTAAGGCATCAAATGGCCTCACAGCTCTGGGCTGCGGTCCATCACAAATACGTTGATGTGCTGGTTGCTGCAGCGCAATGAAAGGCGAACGGAGTCGCATCATCGCAGACGAATATTCGAGAGGGTCCTTAGGCCAAACTGGCCTAACCTTACGCTAAAGCGGAGGCTTTGAGCGTCGGGTTTTTCTGGCTGGGCTTCACCATCATGGTTCCGCGGGTTCCAGCCATCCTCGAATCTTCGCCCGGCTGCCAGCTATCTTGCGTTGGCATCGAATCGCAAGGTTGGCCGTTGTTTCTGGCTTCACTTAGGCCGGTTATCGCGGCACTGCGTGAACGAAACAACGAATACCCTGCCTCGACGCTGCAAAATACTGGCAAATGCAGCTGGGACAGATAGGATGTGCGCGCAAGGCGACCCATGCCAAACTTCCGTCCATGACCTGCATTGCGGCCGATAGCGGCACAACGAATAGCAGCGGTGGATATGGAAGTCTTCATGTGTCTAACCTCCTGCAAAGGAGACGATGTCTCCAAACGAAACAGATCAGGCACCAGCCTGATCACTCTAACTCTGCAACAGTATTATACTGCAAAGCAGATACGATATCTGCGCAGATGAGCTAAAGGTACAGATGCACAATATCGTCAAATAGTTCGAGCACTTTCTTTATTTTCCAGCACATTGGTCGTAACATAGCTTCTGCAAAGACCTTACGGCGACGATATCCTTTCGCTTCGTTGGTAACCGGTATCGTTCCCCGCAGGAATTACACGAGGAATTCACGTGAAATTGGCCTTCAGCAGCAACGCCTACCTCAATTTCAGCTTCGGCGAAGCGGTTCAACGCATCCAGTCAGCTGGTTATGTCGGCATCGAGATCATGGCTGACGTGCCCCACGCCTGGCCGGCCTATCTGCTGCCCGAGACGAAACAGTTGATCAAGAAGCAGATCAAGGACAGCGGTTTGCAGATTAGCAACGTCAATGCCTTCATGATGAATGCCATCAATGATCATCGTCAGAAGTATTGGCACCCTTCGTGGATCGAACCCTATCAACCCTATCGCCAGGTGCGGATCGATCACACCCGTCTAGCGCTGGACATGGCCAAGGAGTTGGGTGCTCCGTGCATTACAACGGAACCGGGCGGACCGCTCGAACCGGGGCAGTCGTGGGAGAATGGTCTGGAGATATTCTGCGAGAGCCTGCGTTCTGTCGCTGATCATGCACAAGCCATCGGCATTCCACTGTTAGTCGAGCCAGAACCGGGACTATTGATCGAGACGACTCCTCAATACGAACGCTTTGCCAAGGTGTTCAATCACCCCGGCATCGGTTTGAACTTCGATATCGGCCACATGTATTGTGTGGGTGAAGACCCCGCCAAGTCGGTCGTTCAATTAGCCAAGCACATTCGGCATGTCCATTTGGAAGATATCGCAGCGGATCGGGTGCATCATCATCTGGTGCCTGGCCAGGGAGCGATTCAGTTTGGGCCGATCATCAAGGCGCTGCGGGATATCAACTATCAGGGTTGGGTGACGATTGAGCTCTACCCGTACATTGAGAATCCTGACGATGCAGCCAGGACAGCCTTTCAGACCATAGAGCCATTGTTGAAGTAATCTTGTACGGTTCCAGATCTATCTTGTGTTTGAGTGGAGGCAGCTTCTCTCCGCTCCCCCTCACCCCCAACCCCTCTCCTTCCAGGGGAGAGGGGAGAAGTGACAGCAGAATTGCTTAGCTTGTGTAACTGATCATTTTCGGCTGAAGCAAATCCAGCCCTTCATGCCCCGATAGATGAGCACGCCGCCAACGCAGGCCATGATGCAATCGATCACCAGGATGGAGAGCACCTGTCCTGGGTCTTTCATCAATCCGAAAATAGAACTGCCGAGCGCCAGAGTGACGAAAGCGACACCCATCAGAGTGATCCAGAGGTAGGCACGGACATTGAGGTCTGCCCGTCGTCGAACGATTTCGGTCGCCGTCTCACGGGAAAGGCCCCATTCCATGCTCGTCATTGTCGTGGATGCACGGCCTTTGCCCTCCATAAGCATCACCATGGGGCTGCAACTACGTGGGCATTCCCGTTGGGATTGATTGATCAACGTCCAATCGCCCCAGAACTTCCAGTTCTTCCATGACCATGAGGTCACGAGAATAGGAATGGTTATGAAGAAACCCAGGACCACGCCGAGCCAGCCGTACAACTCATTGAAACTGAAGGTAGCCACTGCGGCGGTGGTCAAAAGCGCCCCGGCACAGAGGGCTACGCTGAGAATCATCCATTCGATTGACCAGTAGGTAGCGCTGTCGGTGAAGATATCGACGATGGTCGATGCGAAATACTCGTCCATCCCCCGGCTGGAAAGCTGCTCTACTGCATTCTGGCGGCCCAGTTTGCCGGTACGTATGCCACGAAGGACATCGCGCACCCGACCAACCGCTACATGGCGCTGTTGATTGAGTTGTTGCACAAAGTTCGATGCTTCATTGGTGGAAAAGCCGGCTTCACGGAGACGAGCAGAGGCTCTTGCCTGACCGGAAGGCGAGTCGTCCAGCACCCGCTGAGCATCACGCAGTAACTTCTTGGTAGTTTCTACCTGCTCGAGCATCTCGGTGACGGCAGCATGGGCTTCTTCGTGATTCCAGCCAAACCGCACCAATCGAATCACCGCACCGACTTTATCGAGCGAACCATTCATCAGTTCCTGGCCTACATCCTGCAGGTGGTCTGAATAGTTTTCTGGCAATCCATCGTACATGGTGTGTGCGTCCTGACTGACCTACGATCACCCTGGCTGGCTACTTACAGTATCATACGTGACAAAGTGAATGAATAAAAGGCCGATCAACCACAAATCGGGCTTAACTCTTCCCCTGCGGCGAGCGGACACAGCGACCACGAAGAAGTACGTCCTTCCCTACCTGTTCACAACGCACATCTTCCAGTTGACTGATCTGTGATATGCTCTTTACACCGATTCCTGACAGCGGGCCTTTGGCGGAGGAGTTCCCTATCCACTTCGGAGCGATGAAGGCCCACACCTCATCGACCGCTTGGGCATCGAAGAACGACCCTAATACAGCCGCCCCGCCTTCTACGAGGAGGCTGGTCATTCTTCGCTTGCCAAGCTCCTTCAGGAGTTGTTGTATCGACTCGGTTCTACCGACAGCGTCGATCCGCAGGCATTCACAACTTCCTCCACTTAGCTCGGCAACACGTTTATCATTAATCGATCCATGGACCAACAGCACCGGTGCCTGACCGGCTGTCTTAACCAGTTGTGAAGTCATTGGGATTTTGAGATGGGTGTCCAGCACGATACGGGTAGCGACTCTTGGCCCTGCAGGTCTGGCAGTGAGAAGGGGATCATCAGTGAGTACCGTTCCGATGCCAACGAGGATGCCATCCATTCTGCCCCGCAGTTCATGCACCAAACGCCTGCTCTCTTCACCGCTGATCCACTTCGATTCCCCCGTGGCGGTGGCGATCTTGCCATCCAGAGTCATGGCCCACTTGGCGATCACATACGGCAGGCCGGTGCGAACCAACTTGTTATAGGGAGTGTTCAGTTGTTCCGCTTCTTGGCGCAGAACGCCGATTCGTACCTGAATGCCGGCGCTTGCCAGAGCACTGAATCCACCGCCGGTCACCTGGGGAAACGGATCCGAATCGGCAGCTACAACTTCCTTAATGCCCGCCTTGATGATGGCATCGGTGCACGGCGGCGTTTTACCATGATGGCAGCATGGCTCCAACGTAACATACAGCGTGGCCCCACGAGCGAGTTCGCCCGCTTGCTGCAAAGCTAACACTTCCGCATGTGGGCCTCCATAAACTTGGTGATACCCCTCGCCAATAATCTTGCCCTCGCGAACGACCACTGCCCCGACCATTGGATTAGGCTCTACCCTCCCCTGCCCTCGCCCGGCAAGTTCCAGTGCCCTGGCCATCATGTTGTGATCGAGGTCGAACGACATCATTCATTCCCTACTTGTAGAAGTATCTTTCCTTGTCGACCGGGAGTCTCAGCCGCCACGATTGCTTCCTGGTACTTTTCGATAGGGAAAACCTCTGAGACCTCTGCCGTCAATACATTTTCCTGCATGAGTCTGCCGATCTCTTTCAGAAGGCTGAGCAACTGCAGGCTGCTTTTCGCCGCTGCCCAGCGCTGGAGAGCAAACGATTCGATCTTGATGCCGTTGCCGATGATGTGCCTGTTGGTGAACTCCCCCGGCGACATATCGAGTGAACCGTAGAGTTGAACATGACCTCCTTCCCCCAGGCATTGAATCACCTGAGAAACCGCAGGGCCACCCACAGCGTCCATAGCGTAGCGAACGCACTGCCCTTTGGTGATCTCCTTCACTCGATCAACTACATCCTCTTTCGATGCGTCAATCACTTCGTCAGCACCCAGGAGTTTGAGCTTGGCAGCTGTGTCGGCGCGTCTGACGACATTGATCGTCTTGAAACCCAATTTCTTGCCCAGCTTAATGACCATTTTGCCCAGTGATGAGCCAGCGGCAGACTGCAGCAGCCAGGCTCCTTCAGGCACTTTGAGTTCGTATTTGGTCATGATCAGCGCGGTAGCAGGGTTCACGAAGTATCCCGCCGCGTCATGATCGCTGACGCCTTCAGGTACTGGAAACAACCGATAGGCCGGCAGTATCACCTGCTCCTGCCAGTTGCCGGTGAACTGATTCAGCACCACGACCTTGCGGCCAAGACCGACGCCACGGAACAACTTGCTAAAAGGAGCTTTTGATTCTTCAATGATGCCCACACCCTCGAACCCCGGTGAAGCTGGATAGCTAGGCATCTCTCCATATAGCCCTCTAATCCTGAGCAGGTCAGAGGGATTGATGGGTGCCAACAACATCCGCACCCGTGCCTGCCCTGATTTCAACGTTGCAGGTTGAACTTCCCGTAACTTGAGCACATCTCTTGGCTCACCATGATGGTCAAATTGCAAGGCACGCATGCGGTTTTCCTACAAATGGTAGGCTAAGTGGAGCGACACGTCTAGAATACCAATGTATCTATTGTTGTGTCGTTGTAATCCTAAGGAGACAAGTCATGAGCAGCATGAAGCCGGTACCTTTATCACTCTTTGCAGCCGTTCTTGCCATGGTTGCGGTTGGACTTGTGGGGGCTGATGATCAGAAAAAGGATGAGCCACCCAAAAAGAACCTGATGACTTTGAAACTTGAGCACGCTCAAAAGGTACTGGCAGCAGTCGCTCAAAACGACTTCAGCACCGTTGAGAAAAATGGCCAGGAACTGATTCGCATCAGCAACGAGCTGGCCTGGAAACAAATCCGAACCGATCGTTACGAAGAACTGGGGAAAGAATACCGCAACGAGGTACAGGGTTTGATCCGTGCCGCCAAAAACAAAAATAGCGAGGCCATGGCATTGGCCTACGTGAAAACTACACTCGCCTGCTTCAACTGCCACAACCACGTTCGTGAAGTTCGTATTGCTGGTCAATAAGATAACGCTGCCATCTGATACTTAACCTCCGAGGAGTTCTCTATGTTCGCTTTCCTGATATCGACTTTGATCTGTTTGCACGCAGATGCAGTAGACTTAGGCAGCCTTAAATCGACACCACCAGCCGATTGGAAGGAAGGTCGTGCCGGGCAGATGCAACTCAAGAGCTTCACTCTTCCCAAAGCCGAAGGCGATACTGATCCTACTACGTTGACCATTTATCAATTCCCCGGCGGTGTGGGCGGCCTGGATGCCAACCTGGCACGCTGGAAGGGCATGATCGATCCTGGTGCAGGCAAGAAGATTGACGATGTTGCCAAGATCGAAAACATGACGATCAGCAAGATCAAGGTCACCAGTTTTGATGCCACGGGTACCTATCTGTTCAAGCCGAACATGAGCGACCCCAGCAACGTTGTGAAGAAAGAGAACTTCCGTTTGATCAACGTCTACTTCCCCACTGACGACAAGGTCTACACCATGCGTCTGGTCGGGCCTGCCAAGAGCGTCGCTGCTGCCGAGAAAGGGTTCAAGGAGTGGCTGAAGAACTTCAAATAAGTGATTTCGACTATCACTTGCCGCCCGAACTCATCGCTCAGGAGCCGAGCGTCCGTCGAGAGGACGCCCGGCTTCTTGTGGTGAATCGGGCAACTCAGACTGTTACTCATCATCACGTCTATGATTTGCCACGGCTGCTGAATGCCGGCGATCTGCTGATCTTCAACAACACCAAAGTGTTGCCAGCCAGGTTGTTTGGCATCCGTTCCAAGACCGGAGGCAAATGGGAAGGCCTCTTCCTTCGGGAAAGGCCTGATCTTGTCGACTCTCCTTGGGAACTCATGTCGCAAACTCGTGGCTATCTACAGCCAAACGAATGGATCGATTTACTGGATCGTGACGAGAACCTGAGCAAGTATCGTTTGCAAGTTGTCGGCCGGACGCCAGAGCGACAGTTGCTCATTAATGTCAAACCAGACATCAGCCCGGTTGAACTGCTGGAAGGCATCGGCCATGTCCCGCTGCCTCATTACATCCGTGATGGCGTAGATACCCCAACGGATAGGCAGCGTTACCAAACGGTCTTTGCCGAGCAGCCCGGTTCCGTGGCGGCACCGACAGCGGGCCTGCATTTCACCCCGGAACTACTTGTTCTACTTCAACAGCAAGGCATCCGGCAAACTCAAGTTACTCTTCACGTCGGCGCTGGAACCTTTGCCCCGATCAAGGTAGAGAACCTCGCTGATCATCGCATGCATGAAGAATGGTGCCAGGTTTCCCAGGAGACTGTGGAGGCGATACAACAAGCAAAAGGCAGACGAATTGCAGTCGGAACCACGAGCGTCCGAACCCTGGAATCAGCTATCCTCCACCAGGTTGCTCAACGGCTTCGCCCATGGTCAGGCAATACCAGTCTCTTCATTCGTCCGGGGTTTCCTTTCCGTTCCATCGATGGTCTGCTGACAAACTTCCATTTGCCCCGCAGCACGTTACTGGTGTTGATTTCCGCCCTCGCCGGTAGAGAACTGATCCTGCGAGCCTATCAAGAGGCCATCCAGGAGCGCTACCGTTTTTTTAGTTACGGCGATGCCATGCTGATACTGTAATGGCGCTATCTATTCCCATAGCCTTACCGGAAGTGTAAGATCAAACTCATACCAGCCTGATCCGGTTCAATCCAGTTGAAGTTACCATGCAAACCTCACGACGTACCTGGCTTTCTGCTCTTTCGACTGCCGCAGTCGCCACGACACTTCCCACTCTCCATGCCGCCACTCGTCCTTCCGCTGAACCGTTCAAGTATTGCTTGAACACAGCCACTATCCGGGGCCAGAAGCTGACCCTCGAACACGAAATCGACGTGGCAGGCAAGGCCGGCTACAACGCCATTGAACCGTGGATTGAAAAACTTGAAGTATATGCCAAAACGGGCAAGAAACTCAATGAACTGACCAAGCGATTACAGGATAATGGCCTGGTAGTAGAGAGCGCCATCGGCTTTCCAGCATGGATCGTGGATGACCCCACCCAGCGAAAGAAAGGGCTGGAAGACGCCAAACGGGCGATGGATCTCGTTACACAACTCGGGGGCAAACGCCTGGCTACGCCTCCCGTCGGAGCTACCGACTCCAAGGCCAACATTGATCTGCGTCAGGCGGCAGCCCGCTATCGCGAACTTCTGGAATTGGGCGACCGCATGGGTGTTGTGCCCCAAGTCGAAATCTGGGGATTCTCCAAGACTCTGTCGAAACTGGGCGAAGGCGCTCTCGTCGCCATCGAAACCGGCCATCCCAAAGCCTGCGTGCTGGCTGATGTCTATCACCTCTACAAAGGAGGCTCCGGTTTCGGCGGGCTGAAGCTCCTCAGTGCCGCCGGGCTACAGGTATTTCATGTGAACGACTATCCGAACATGCCTCGGGAGAAAATCAACGACAAAGATCGTGTCTACCCTGGCGATGGTGTTGCGCCTCTCAAGGAAATCCTGAAGGGCCTCTACGATCTGGGGTTTCAGGGTGTGCTGTCGCTGGAATTGTTCAATCAGGAATACTACAAACAGGACGCTCTCGAAGTGGCCAAGAAGGGCCTGCAGAAGATGAAGACGGTGGCTCATGAGGCGGTCGGCCTGACTTTGTAATGTTGCCTTCATTCAACGGAACAAGGCTCATGGAAACCATTTCCATGAGCCTTGCTGGAGTCACGCGCCAGGCGTGCTCGTCGCATGTAGATTCAACTGACCGGCAGCAGTTTAGCGGCCGTACCAGTAAGAGGGCACATTCTGAGCGTAGCCACCACCTTGGGGGGCATAGCTAGCCTGCTGCATGGGAGCAGCAGCCGGGTAGCCTGCACCAGCTGGGCCGCGGAAAGCGCCGTAGCTGCCGACCTGATATCCAGTGTTGACGGATGGTGGGAAGTAGGTGTACCAGGGGGCGACATTGCCGTTCCAGCAGTTGTAGCCGCGACCGGGGTTAGGATACATGGGCCGATTGCAATCGGGAGTTGGGCACAGATAGGGGCTGTGATGAGCACACCCACCACCGCCGCATCCGCCGGTAGCACAACCACCGCCGCCGCCGCAACTGGAGCAGCCACCGAATTGATTGCCGGCACAGCTACTCTTATTGAAAAGCAACTTCTTGCCGCAACCACCCTGTTTGCCTTCTGAATCGCATCCAATGCAGAAATGAGGCAGGAAAATCGGCAGCCGAGGGAGCGGTAACCGAACGCAGGGACGATAGACATCAAAGCAGATCGCTGAGGCTGAAGACTGACTCAGGCCCACGACCGCAAATGCCAACAGGCCATACACAAGAATCCGTTTCATCACCATCCTCCATGGGGGTGCGGTGCATCATGCGGTAGGGCGCAGCGCCTCGCCGCTCTCAAGTGGAGCATGCAACAGAATCGTCTGGTTCCAAATCAACATCAACGAGATTTGTGCAATGAATGCGGAAGGCCCCATGTACCTTCGATGTTCTGAGCAGTAACCTCAGATCAGGCGGTATTCTCAAAGCAATAAAAGGTGGAATGCGGAGAAGGAGATTCTTGCTTTCTCGCAGGAGATTGACTCAAGTTCATGTACCTGGCCACTGGTGCAGCTTCAGACAAACCCACTTCAATCAGCCGGTAATTATCGTCGAACAGGCTGAAAATACGATGGAAACGCAATCTTTATCGTGGTATGGTTTGATCAAGGGACTGCTAAAACTGCGTTCACTTGTTGGCTCTGGGACCATCGCCATGCAAAGAGCAATGTTACAGCCGATAGTTTTGATTCTCGCATTATTCTGGTACGCCACTGGATGGTCACAAGATGGCAAGAACAGCAAAGACTCCAAGCCGAAGGGCACGCTTACGCTGCTCGGAACCATCAAAGGGGAAATAGACAAGGTCAGCGATGGCGGGCGCAAACTCGAAGTCAAATACAAGGAAATGGTGACCACTACCACGCGCTCCAGCTCATCAACTACCACCCGTGGCAGCACCTCGGGAAAGTACCGCCCACCGGTTCCCAAAGAGTTCACCCAGAAAGAAAAGAACCAGGAGATCGAAGTTCGCTTGCTCGACAACACTGTCATTCGCATCCTTGAAACGTCTGAAACTCCGCCGCCGTCAAAAGGAACTGATAAGAAGAAAAGCGATAAGGGCACTGATAAGAACGAGAACAAAGGCGACGCGGACGACGAACACGAAAAGACCAAGAACAAGACGCCCACCAAATCAGCCAAGAAGTCGAGCGAGCCTTCCCTTCCCGGCAAGCCAGGCGATCTTAGTTCGTTACTCAAGGGTCAAATCATTATCATCACAGTCTACCGTGAGGACCTGCCCGGTTTCAGTCGTCTGGTAGCCAACACCATCTACATCCTCGGAGAGAAATAGTCGCAGCATGAAGCTCACCATCAATATCGACGGCGGCTCCCGTGGCAATCCTGGCCCCGCCGCTTATGGCTGTTACATTCGAGGCGCCGGCTCCATTCCCATCAGCCTGAAAGGGCGACTGGGGAGCACCACCAATAACATCGCTGAGTATCACGGCCTCATTCGCGCTCTTGAAAAGGCAGTTGAACTGGGAGCAGAGGAGGTGCAAATCCTCGCCGACAGCGAACTCATGGTCCGGCAGATGACCGGGGTCTATAAGGTCAAGAACGAACATATCGCTGTCCTGCATAAAATCGCGAGTGATTTGGTCAGGCAGATTGGCAAAGTCCACTTTAAGCACGTCTACCGTGAAGACAATACTGTAGCAGATGCCCTATGCAATGAGGCGTTGGATGACCCCAGGCTACCCAATGAAACCCTTGGCCTGAAGCACCCGAACCCAGTAACACCGCCCCCAGCTAAAACCACTGCAAAGAAACCAGCACCCGAAGCATCAAAAGAAGACCCAAAACCCAAAGAGTCTGCCAAGGTCAAACTCGTCGGCAACCTACTATCCCTGATGTCGATGAAAAGCATGTCGGAATATGCGGTCGTGGTAAAAGGCACGAGTTGGCGATTGTCTCTGGCCCGGATTCCTCCCGGCGTCAAGCCTGGCGACATGGTTGTCGTCCTGGGCGAACTTGTCGTCTTGAAAGCCCAACCGGTCGTGAAAGTGAAGTCCATCAAGAAAGCATGAGAAATGGCTGAGTCCCACATGCAACGAATCTGTCTTCAAGTAGCATAAGAGTATGAACCTCAAGAGCCCTGCCCTTCTATTATTGTTAGCGTTGATTCTGCCTGCCGGTTGCGGCGGGAACAATCTCGGCGCGGTACCGGCCATCCCGCCCAGCAAAGTGAATCTGAAACGCAACGTTGAGTTGTGCAAAGCTGAAAAGCGATCTCTGCAATACGCTGTCGATACTCCCGGTGTTCTGGAAGCGGAACGGGTGACCGATATCGCCGCCGGCGTCAGTGGTATTGTCGATGAAGTACACTTCCGTGAAGGTGAACTGGTTACCCCCGAAACGGTCCTCATTGTCATCGATCAATACCGATTTGAAACCCAGCTGGCACTAACCAAAGCGAATGAATTGCGGGCCAAAGCTGCGCTGGAGCAGGCGAAGGACGCTGCTAAACGTGCCGAGGATGCCAAAGGCGCCATCACCGAGGAAGAACGCACCCGCACCGCCCTGATGCAAAAGACCATGGAAGCCGAGATGGCTGCCGCCGAGGCGAACCGCCGGCTGGCGGAAATACAACTCCATCGTTCCCAGGTTCGCGCGCCCTACGCCGGCAGAATTAATCTCCGCAAGGTGACCGCCGGCAGTTACATCGAAGACAAAGGAGTCGTCGCCACCATTGCCGACATCTCCCGGCTGCGGTTGGTGGGCTGGATCCCCGAAAGCGCAGCGGGCGCGGTGCGTGAACGCATGACCGCCAACCTGGCCGCCTCACTCTCGGAAATGGTCTGTCAATTGATGGCATCGCAATGCGGGGCGCAAATGACAGCCGTGCGTGACCTCGTCATCAGCCCGTTCCAACTCATGGCCCCTCAGTTATCCGATGTCGAGTTCACTCTGCTCGCCTCCCCCCGGATCAACTATCGGGGCAGACTGTTCTACATGAGCACCGTGGCCAACAGCGATACCCACATGTTCGAATGTAAATCGGAAATCTTCACCAAGGGGCGTGAGAAGCTACAGCCCGGGTTCACCGCCCGCATTCGCTTTCCTCTGCACACCAACGACGAAGCCTGCGTCATTCCCGAAGAATCTGTGCGGCCCAATGAACGGGGCTTCGTCGCTTTCGTTCCCGTGGAGCGAACCAACAAGAATGGCCAAAAGGAATGGGTCGCCCAAGCTCGTATCCTCGAACTGGGCTACCGTGAGCCAGGCTGGGTCGAAGTCAAGAACGGTCTCAAGCCTGGCGACACCATTGTCCGCCGAGGCTCCGAAGCTCTTGAAGATGGTACCCCTATTCAGTTCGCCCCACCTGATGCAGACAAATCTAAATCAGGCAGGTAATGTAGTGCATGCTCAACGATCAGCTTCTTGAATCGATCCTGGCCAAACTGCCAACGCTATCCATCGGAGTGGTCGGCGATCTCTTTCTCGATCAGTACCTCGAACTCGATCATCGACTGACGGAACCGTCCATCGAGACCGGCCTGGATGCTTTCCAGGTCGCCGGCATTCGCAACTCCCCGGGTGCCGCGGGCACCATACTCAATAACCTCGCCGCCCTGGGTGTGGGCACCATCAAAATCCTCTCCTTCATCGGCACCGATGGCCGAGGCTACGATGTGAAGCAGGAACTGCTCAAACGCAAGATCGACATTACCCATCTGCTTGAAACGCCGTTACGCAAAACGCCCACCTACACCAAGCCGATGCTCTCGGTAGACAATGCCCTGCCCCAGGAACTGAACCGCATCGATATTCGCAACCGCACCGCCACGCCGGGCGATGTGCAACTGTTTCTACTCGAAGAACTGCCCAGGCTCTGGAACAGCGTCGATGCCCTGCTGGTGTTGGATCAGGTCAGCGAGCCGGAGACGGGCGTCATCACTTCTCTCATACGCCACAAACTCTCTGAATTAGGCGCCGAGAAGCCCGAAAAGCTGTTGCTAGCCGATAGCCGGGAGATGATCGTCCACTTCCACAACTGCTGGACAAAGCCGAATCTCAGCGAGTGCGAAGCAGCCTTTGGTCGTGGTGCCGACGATGAGGCTGTCACGGTCGATAGCGAATCGGAACTGGCGGTCTCGGCCCTGGCCATCCGGCTGAACCGCCCGGTGTTCTGCACCATGGGCGAAGAGGGCATTTGTCTCGCCAACACCTTCGCCAGTTCCCTCGATTGTGCCGGCAACAAGCGGGTTGAGACAACGATGATTCCGGGCTATCCTGTTAAGGGGCTCATTGATGTTGTCGGCGCCGGGGACAGCACCTCGGCGGGGATTGCCTGTGCCTACGCAGCCGGGGCGACGATGGCCCAGGCGGGCGCCTTTGGTAACATCGTGGCCTCCATTACCGTACAACAGATAGGAACCACAGGGACTGCCACGCCAGATCAGGTTCGTGAGCGATGGCGACAGGTTTCCTCTCTGCGTTAAAAAGGAAAAAACGCAGAGAACGCAGAGAAATCATCAGAGGATGTATGCGATGAGGATGAATCTTACAGCCGCCCTGTTGATCGTCGTTGCGTTCTGCTTGACCAGTGGCAGCAACTACTCCCCTGCCCTGGCTGTGGAAAAGCAGGAAGTGTTGGATCGTTCGCCCGTCGATTGCGTTCTCACCCCGGACGAACGATTCCTCATCAGTACCAATCAAACCAGTGGCACCCTGAGCGTCGTCGATCTGGGCAAACACCAGGTCATCCAGGAAATCAAGTGTGGCGAGTACCCCACTAGGCTTGCCATTACTTCCGATGGCAAACAGGTGCTGGCGAGCGCCACCTTCTCCCATGAAGTGGTTGCATACGATCTCGACGACAAGGGTCAACTGAAGGAAGCCAAGCGCCTCTGGCTTGGCTTTGAACCCCGCGGCATCGTCATCGACAAGAATAACCAAAAGGCCTATGTCGCCCTGTGCACCGATCACAAAGTTGCGATGCTTGACCTGGCGACCATGAAGGAAGAAGCCCGCATCGCTGTCGGTCGCTGGCCCCATTCATTAGCCATCACCCCTAATGGCAAAACGCTCATCGCTACCGGCAGTGGCGATGGCACCATGAGCTTTGTCGATCTGGCTAATCACAAGCTGCTGCGTGAGGAGCCTTTCTCCGGGTTGAACCAGGGCCAGATCGTCGTCAGTCCTGACAGTCAGTTCGTCTATTCGCCTTACATCTATCACTTCGGTTCCGGGCCAACCGAGCGATCGATCAAGCTTGGTTGGGTCACCACCAGTCGTATCGCGCGGATAAGAGTGAACGAAGCCAAGCGAGTGGCTTCGCTTTATCTCGATACCCAAGGGTTAGCTGTGGCCGATCCTTGTGGCCTGGCCGTCACACCGAATCAGGAATGGATGGCCTGCTCCGCTTCGGGCACCCATGAAGTACTCTTTTTCCGCAATGAGAAGCTGCCTTTTCTGGGGTTCAGCAGCAAGTTCCTGATCGACGAAGACCTGCGCAAAGACGCTGACCGTTTCTTCCGTCTGCCCGTTGGCGGCAGACCCATGTACATCACTTTCAGCAAGGACAATCGCCATCTCTACGTGGCCAACTACTTGCTCAACGCTATCCAGGTGATCGACATTAAGGAACGCAAGGTTGCCCATACTATCGATCTCGGTGGGCCCAAGGAACAGAGCCTGGCCCGGCAAGGCGAAGCCATCTTCTACGATGGCGGGCGCGGGTTCGATCAATGGTATTCGTGTGCCAGTTGCCATCACGACGGGCATAGTAACGGCATCGCTATGGACACCACCAACGATGGCCGCTTTGGCAACCCGAAGATGGTGCCCTCGCTCCGCTACGTCACCCACACCGGCCCCTGGACGTGGCATGGCTGGCAGAAAGACCTGCGGGCAGCGATGAAGAAGTCGATGAAGGAATCGATGCTGGGCAAGCCGATGAAGGAGAGCGAAGTGGATGCTCTTGTCGCCTACTTCGGTACTTTGAAAGGCCCGCAGAGCCCCTACCTGGGATCAAACGGCCAACCCACCGAAGCGATGGTGCGCGGCAAAGCGATCTTTGAAGGTAACAAAGCCGGCTGCATCAACTGCCATCACGGCGAGTACTTCACTGATAACAAAGTCCACATCGTCGGCCTGGAATCTTCCGGCGATGCGTACAAAGGCTTCAACCCGCCAACACTCCGCGGCGTCTACGACCGCATGTACTACCTCCACGACGGCCAAGCCCGCACTTTGGAAGAGGTGCTGACCGGGCCTCATGCCCCGGAGAAGGTGACGGGGAACGGAAAGCTGACGGAGGAGGAGCTGAAGGATTTGGTTGAGTATTTGAGGGGGTTGTAGCGCCAGAATGTCCTGAATATTTACTCGTTATCCATAGTTTGCAGAGGAATTGGAGTCTTTTCTGAATGTTCACGGACGCATGTGAAATGCGGTTTCTATGGCAAACGAACGAACTGTTTCTTTCCAGGAAGTTTGTACACCTCTTAATGAGCAAGGGAGTGCCCTTGGGAAAATTCAATACTTTGGTGACTATGAACTTTTGGAGGAAATTGCCCGCGGGGGAATGGGCGTAGTTTTCAAGTCGCGACAAATATCACTGAATCGATTGCTTGCGTTGAAAATGATCCTCTCCGGACAGCTTGCTTCACCCGATGCGATTCATCGCTTCCGGCAAGAGGCTCAAGAAGCAGCAAATCTCGATCATCCGAATATTCTCCCGATTCATGAAGTTGGCGAGTATCAAGGGCAACAGTATTTCACTATGAAGTTAGTCAGCGGAGGAAGCTTGGCCCAGCAGGTGGAAAAATACCGTGGCAACCCAAGACCAATTGCAAGGCTCATCGAAATAATTGCCCGAGCAGTGCATTATGCACATCGACGGGGCATTCTCCATCGAGATCTGAAGCCTTCCAACATCCTTTTGGATACAGATGGACAAGCGTTTGTATCAGACTTTGGACTAGCCAAGCGATTTGATTCAAAGGATACACCAGGCCAATATCCCACAGTTAGTGGCGCGATCTTGGGAACACCCAATTACATGGCTCCAGAACAGGCCAAGGCTGAGAAAAGCCTTACTGTGGCAGTAGATGTTTATGGCCTAGGAGCGATCTTGTATGAATTGTTGACGGGACAGCCTCCGTTTTGTGCTTCAAATCCACTGGATACGATTCGTAAAGTAATTGAAGATGAGCTACCGCATCCAAGTACATTCGACAAAACCATTGATAAGGATCTGATTGTAATCGCGGTAAAATGTCTGACGAAAGACCCTAAAAAGAGATACATTTCGGCAGAAGAGTTAGCTGATGAGTTGGACCGCTGGTCGAAAGGAGAGCCAATCCATGCCCGGCCAGCGGGACTGGCTGAGAGAATTGTTAAATGGGGAAAACGACGACCGGCAGTCGCGGCGTTAGTCGGTGGGATAACTCTTGCTGTTTTATCATTAGTCATCGGCCTATGGGTTTACAATTATCAGGTGGAGGTCAACCGTCGTGTTTCTCAGGCAACAATGCTGGTGAACTATCTGGCAACTACAGATACAATGAATGTTCCTCGGATAATCGAAGACATTATCCCAGTAAAGGATTTGGCCGAACCACTTTTGTTAAAAATAGAGTCTGAAAACTCGCTTGGGACAAGACCTAATTTGCATGCCAGGTTGGCACTATTGCGAATAGATCAAACTAAGACAAAACAGTTGCTAGATGATTTGACTGAAACGATTTTAATCAGCTCCCCGGAAAACGTACGGGTATTACGGAGTTTCCTATTCCCTCATCGCCAGCAAGTAACAGCTACTTTATGGAAAGTAATCGGCGATCTCCGTACAAAACCTCGTCGAGTGCTTGCGGCGGCAGGAGCACTTGCATTACTCGATCCAGATAGTGCGCAGTGGAAAGAGGTGTCAGAACGAGTAGTTTCTGGCTTGGTGGCATCAGGCCCGCTTTGGGCAGCGTCTTGGGCAGAGATACTATGGCCTGTTCGTTTGCAACTGAGTGGCCCATTACTGATTCTTATGGTAGAGCTAAGGAAACGAGAAGATGCACTCCGCCGTCTCTATGAAAATGCTGATTTCAAGAAGAAGTCATCTGATATCGAATCTCTGCTTAACCAGTTAATTCAAAACGAAATTGATAAATCCATTATCACCAGTATTCAGCAAAAATATCAGCAAGATACTTCGTCGCAGAATATACCTCCACGATAATTTTCTACGCGATAATCTCCCTCACCACCTTCCCATGCACATCAGTTAGCCGGAAATCTCTGCCGGCGTAGCGGTAGGTGAAGCGTTCGTGGTCGAAGCCTAGCAGATGCAGCAGCGTGGCGTGGAGATCGTGGACGTGGACTTTGTTCTCCTGGGCCTGGAAGCCGAACTCGTCGGTGGCGCCGACGACGGTGCCGGCTTTCACGCCGCCGCCGGCCAGCCACATGGAGAAGCCCCAGTGGTTGTGGTCGCGGCCATTGACCTTGCCGGCGTTAGAGCCGGGGGTGGGGAGTTCGACTACCGGGGTGCGGCCAAACTCGCCGCCCCAGATGACGAGCGTTTCATCGAGCAGGCCGCGCTGCTTGAGATCTTTCAACAGCCCCGCTATCGCCTGATCGCACTGCCTGGCCAGCCGCTTGTGATTGACTTCCAGATCGTCGTGATTGTCCCAGGGCTGCCCATCGCCATGCCAGACCTGCACGAAGCGCACGCCCCGCTCGATCATGCGGCGGGCATAGAGCAGTTGCCGGGCATGCACGCCGGGGCCATACATATCCAAAATGTGAGGCGGTTCCTTGCTTAGGTCAAAGACATCTGCTGCCTGCATCTGCATGCGGTAGGCCAGTTCGAACGACTGAATGCGTGATTCGAGTTGCCGATCATCCTTGTGCTGTTGCTGATGTTGGACATTGAGGGCCTGCACCAGATCGAGCTGGGCACGCTGCTCTTTGCTCGAAATCTGCTTGTTCCTGATATTCTCGATGAGCAGATCAACCTTGTCGTTCTTGGTATCGAGATAGGCTCCCTGGTAGATGCCGGGGAGGAAGCCGGCCTGCCAGTTCTGCGATTCCTGGATAGGGTAGCCGCCTGGACACATGACGACGAAGCCGGGCAGGTTCTGGTTTTCGGAACCGAGGCCATAGGTGATCCACGAGCCGAAGCTGGGGCGGATGAGCCGGGCCTCGCCGCAGTTCATCAGCAGCAGAGACGGTTCATGGTTGGGAACATCGGCATACATCGAACGGATGATGCAGAGGTCATCAACACAGGAGCCGACGTTCGGGAACAGGTCGCTGACTTCGATGCCGCTCTTGCCGTAGCGTTTGAACTCAAAGGGAGACTTCCAGGCCGAGCCGGTCTTGCGTTCGGTGCCGAGGTTGGGGCGTGGCAGCATCTTGCCGTGGTATTCGGTCAGCTTGGGTTTGGGATCGAACGTATCGACATGGCTCGGCCCGCCGTTGGCAAAGATGTGGATGATGTGTTTGGCTTTAGCTGGGAAATGAGCCGGTCGGACGGCGAGGGGATTGAGCGACGAAGGCCCCTTCTCTTCCGCCTGGAGCAGGCCCTGTGACGAAAGCAGCGACGACAGACCGATGCTGCCCATTCCCATGCCGCAACGGGCCAGGAGTTGGCGGCGGTTCATTAGTTGGTGCATGAGGTTCATCGGGTGCGGCATTGTTAGCCTTTGGTGTTCTGCTTACAGTTCATTGTACCCATCATCTCGTGATAGGGCCTCTATTCAGCTCCCCCTCACCCCCGTCCCCTCTCCCTCCAGGGGAGAGGGGAGAAATACCATCAATCCACAAAGATAAACTCGTTTGTCATCAACAGTGCCTGGACGAAGCGTTGCCAGTTCTTGTCATCGGGTTTGGTGCCCAGGAAGCGCTGGGACAACTGGACCTCTTCAGGTAGTGCATCTCGTGCCAGGATGAGCTGATAACAACGATGAATACGTTCGGTAGGGTCAGTCACGCTCTTGATCTCAGTTCGTTCCAGCAGGGCACGAGAGTGCTCCATCAGGAAGCCGCTGTTCATGAAGTAAAGCATCTGCTGCGGCACCGTCGTCGTGAACCGACTGGGTGAATGAGTATCGGGGATGGCGAAATCAAAGGTACGAAACAGGCTCGGCAGGTTCTGGCGATCGATGAAAGCATAGATCGACCGGCGGTTGGCACCCTTCTTGAACATATCGACGGAAGGCCCGCCCATGGTAGCATCGAGCTGCCCGCTGACGGCGAGGATGCTGTCCCGCATGGGTTCCCATTCAAGTCGCTTGCGGTTCATGCGGGCCAACAGCTTGTTCTCCGGATCGAGTCTCCAGGAATCAGGAGAATCGGACGATTGCCGATAGGCTTTGCTCAGGATGATGTCGCGGATGAGTTGCTTGGTTGACCAGTTGTTCTTGAGCAGCGAGGCAGCCAGGGCATCGAGCAGTTTAGGGTTCGCCGGTGGTTCGCTTCTTAAGCCGAAGTCGCTGGGCGTGTTGACGAGCGGCTTGCCGATGAGATGCTCCCAGACCCGGTTGGCCCAGACTCGTGCGGTCAGAGGGTTGCTTCGATTGGTGATAGCCTTCGCCAACTCCAACCGGCCGCTACCCACTTTGAACGGCTCCTCCTTTTCGCCACTGAGAAAGGGCAAGAACTGACGGGGTACCCTAGCCCCACGATTGCCGGGGTTGCCACGGTTAAAGATGACTGGTTCGACGGGCTTGTCCTTATCGAGCAGCACCATGCCACGAGGCGGAGCGCCGGGATGATCGGCATAGAGTCGCTTGATCTTGTTCTCGAATGGCTTGCGCTGTTCGCCGAACTGGATAGGCTTCTCCTTCCGGTCAGCTTCGTGGTCTTTCTCCCATTTTGTCAGCTCTTCCTTCGCCTTCGCCAGTTCTTTGTTGAACGCTTCCCCATCTTCGGCTTTGGGGTTCATACCCAACAGCGGCATGGCTTCGAGGTCGGGCTCTCTGCTGCTGTTGAAAACACCATAGAGACTGTAGTAATCCCTAGCCGAAATCGGATCGAACTTATGGTCATGGCAGCGAGCGCAGGAAACGGTCAGCCCCTGCATGGTTCGCATGGTGACATCGATACGATCATCGATAATGTCATGAATGTCATTGATGAACCGCCGGCCCACGGTGAGAAAGCCCATCGCAGCCAGGTCGGCCTGCTTGTCTTTGAGAACCAGTTGATCGGCGGCGAGTTGATCCTTGAGGAACTCATCATAAGGAAGGTCCCGATTGAAGGCAGCAACGACCCAGTCTCGATAGGTCCAGGCAAACGGGTAGGTGCGATCCACTCCGACTCCAATGTAGCCTTTGTTGTCAGCATAGCGGGCCAGGTCGAGCCAATGGCGAGCCCAGCGCTCACCGAAGTGGGGGCTGGCCAGATAGCGATCAACCACTTTGAGTAACGCTGATTCATCCGAGAGTGCGTCATGAACAAACGCTTCCATTTCTTCATTAGTCGGCGGTAAGCCGAGTAGATCGAACTTCACCCGGCGAAGCAGCGTTCGTCGATCTGCCGGTGGCGCGACAGAAAGAGAAGCCTTCTCCAAGTTGATGGCGATCAGGCTATCGATGGTGGGGATGGCATCGGTAGTGAACTTGAGAGGCTGAAAGCTCCAATGTTTCTTCCACTGATCGTTCTCTGGCTTCTTCGTCTCCACCGGCAGAACCGCCCCCAACTCGATCCAATGGCGGACGTGATCGATCTGTTCCTGGCTGAGCTTCTGCCTGGGAGGCATCTTTATCTCACCGGAGTAGTTCAGCACCTCCAGCAAATGGCTCTTCTCCGGCTTGCCCGGCACGAATAGGCTGCCAGCCTCGTTCCCGGTCTTGAGGGCCTTGATGGAATCAAACCGAAGCCCGCCTTTTGACTTGTCGGGACCATGGCAACTGTAGCAGTGATCGGCAAGGATAGGACGGACGTGCTTCTCGAAGTAGTCGTTATTTTCGGGCACCACGAACGCAGGCTCCCCTGCCCCGGCAACGTACTGGCAGCAAAGCAACATCAGAGACAGGATGATGCCGGGACATCGGCAGACCATCTATCGAACCTCATGGAACTGGCAAAGTTGTCAGACTTCCCCCGTTGGCAGGCTGATTCGGGGGAGAGGCAGGAACCGACGCTGACCCTAATAGTCTATCACTCAATTACATGGAAGAACAAGCACAGTTGAGAATTAGTTAATGGTCGAACCGTCGCTGCCATTGCCTTCCTTGTTAATCTCGTAAGTCTTCATTTTGCGGTCAAGGGTAGACCGCTCAATACCCAGAATGATGGCAGCCTGGCTTTTGACCCAGTTGGCATGCTTGAGTGTGTTGAGAATATGTTCTTTTTCCAGCGTCTCCATCGTCACGGGGCGATAACTCATGTGATGCTTGATCTCGCTGGATCCACCCATGGAAGCGGAAAGCGTCAGAGGTGACAGCCAGAGATCGTCGACGTTGATCATACCGCCATCGGAGAGAGCCACGGCCCGTTCGATGACGTTCCGTAGCTCCCTGACATTGCCCGGCCAGCTATGTTTGGACAGCTTCTCCATCGCCGCAGGGCTGAAGCCAGTGATCTTCCTGCCGATGTCCTGCCTGAATCGCTGCAAGAAGAACTCGGCAAGAATCGGAATGTCTTCCTTACGTTCCCGCAGCGAGGGCACCCGCATTTCGACGACCTGCAAGCGGTAGTAAAGATCCTGCCGGAATCGATTCTGCCTGATGGCTTCTTCGAGTGGCCGGTTAGTCGCCGCTACCACACGAACATTGACTTTGACCGGTTCCGAGCCGCCGATCCGTTCGTAAGCATGACCTTCGAGCACTCGCAGCAGCTTGGATTGCGCTGTCGCGGGCATCTCGCCGATTTCATCAAGAAAGATGGTGCCGCCGTGGGCTGCCTCAAACTTGCCAATCTTGCGTTCGGTTGCTCCGGTGAAGGCTCCCTTCTCGTGACCAAAGAGTTCGCTTTCGAGAAGGGTTTCAGGCAAGGCGGCACAATTGAGGCAGATAAACGGACTGGCCTTTCGGAGACTGGCAAGATGAATGGCACGAGCCACCAGTTCTTTCCCTGATCCGCTTTCCCCACGAATCAGGACAGTGGCATTGGTCGTAGCCACTTTGCCGATCTGCGCGAGGATTGCCTCGATGGCCGGGCTGGAACCAATCAATTGCACATCAGAGGCCACCTGAGCGCGCAGCCGCTGGTTCTCCAACTGCAGCTCTTCCTGCCGTTTCATGCCCTGTAGAGCGACCGCCAGTTGCTTGCCGATGGCAACACTGAGTTCCAGCGCATCTTGCTGCAGGATTTGCAACGGTGTCGCGCAGTAGACATAGAGCAGATGCTCGATAGAGTCGCCAACCTTGACCGGCGCGAGGATGAACGAGCCGACCGTACGAGACTGCAAATTCTGCGTCGCCTGGAATCGATTGCGCGCCACCGCCAACACAGCCTGTTTGCTCCCCAGCACTTCTTTGATCACATTGGGGGGCGGCGGGATGATGTCGTGTGCTTGTTGAGGGGGTGTTTCAAAGGCAATGACTTTCCATTCTCGCTTGGTACCCTGTGTAGCGTGCGCCAGTATCGCTGCGCCATCGGCCTGCGTCGCTTCGAGCAGTGCCGGTAAAACCAGATCCTTGATCTCATCAAACCGAGTTGCCTGACCGATGCTCAAAGCCAGGCGATACAGAAACGCCAGATCCTTGGCCATCTTCTTATGTTGTGGACTATCGGTAAAGGTCGAGCCGTTGTGAGGCTCTCCTTCCACACCCGAAGGGAGCATGGTCTCGCCATTGTCGTAGCGCGTAGACATCAGCACGCGGGAAATAATATCGTGCCCAGCCGGGGCGATGGCCGGCTCGTTCTCAGGCTTAAGTTCCGCGAGATGAGTGACGAAAACCAGGTTATTTCGGCCAACGTTGATCTCATCACCCGTTTGGAGCTGATGATCTTTCTCCAACGTCTGATCGTTCACCCGAGTACCATTACGACTGCCGCAATCGCGCACCGTCCACGCACCGGCTGCGGTGCGGAAGATCTCAGCATGAAAGCGGCTGCACAGATCGTCATCGAGAACGACGGCATTCGATTCTGCACGGCCGATCAGGAACTTCTTTCCCGGTTCTAATTCATACACCCGCCCAAACTGGGTCCCCTTGCGAACAACCAGATACGCGCTTGGAATGGATGGCATAGTTCAATGATGAAAGCGAAGGTGGCAACACCTTCAGTAATAGGAAGAACACCCTTGTCATGCTATTCTAATATGAACCTGCTCAGGATGCCATCGAACATGTTCAATCACTTGCCGGTTCTTACGAGATTTGTCTGCCTCGGCTGCCTGTTGTTGCTAGTGGGCTGTCAATCCAGGGCAAATGAACGAGTCGTGCTCTATTGCAGCCAGGATCGTGAATATGCCGAGGGTATTCTCGAGGATTTCACCAGGAAGACCGGTATTCAGATCGATTTCCGAGGCGATACCGAGTCGAACAAATCCATTAGCCTGTACGAAGCCCTGGTGCGTGAAGCCCCTCAACCCCGCTGTGACGTATTCTGGTGCAATGAACCAGTATTAATGCAGCGATTGGCGCAGCGTGGTGTTCTGGAAGCCTACCAGAGCCCCTCCGCAGCCAATTTTCCGGAGTGGACACGACCCAAAGACAAGGAGTGGCAGGCTTTCGCCGCGCGAGCGCGCATTCTGCTGGTTAATAACCGAATCAATGACACCGAAGTTCCCAAGAGTTTGAATGAACTAGCTTCAAGCAAATGGAGCACGCGCTGGGCGATGGCCAAGCCCTTCTTTGGCACCACCGCTACTCATGCGGCGTGCCTGTGGCAGCAGATGGGCAAGGAGGCTGCTCAACAACTGCTCGGTCAAATGGCAAAGGGGGCAGTTATTCTGCCAGGCAATCACGATGTAGCTGTCGCCGTGGCTGAAGGCCAGGTCGATATGGGCCTGACCGATACCGACGATGCTATGGAAGTGATCGCCAAGAAGTTTCCCGTTCGCATCGTCTATTTGGACCAGCCAACTCCCGGCACGCTCTTCCTGCCCAACACCCTGGGGCTGATCAAGAACGCTTCTCATCCAGTGGTTGCTAAGAAATTGATCGACTATTTGCTGACTGTCGAAGTAGAGGAACGTCTGGCCAAAGGACCCAGCGCTCAGATACCGCTGAACCCCAAGGCACAAGTCAGCGAACTGCGAATCAAGACCCCCAACGAGATCAAGGCGATGAATGTCGACTACGATGCCGTCGCCAGGAGTTGGGAAGAAGTGCAGGCCTATTTGCGGAGCACCTTCAGGGAATAAGGATTGGAGCCTGCTAAACAACACAACAGATGTGGCAGGGGTCAATGGTACTCCGTTGCCCCCTGCGAACTGGCGAAATCGATTGCACCCCACGGAGGGGGCAGATGAGTACATCTGACCCCTGCCACGGTTTTCAATGTGATCCTAGCGAGCGCCTCGCTTGTTCTTGATCTCCGGCGCCCGAGTCAGGCGAATCTCGCCGCCCGATTCATCGAGACACTGAATCTCACAGGTTTCGGGCAAGGCATTGGGCACCCCCAGGATGGTGACCTGAATCTTGCCATCATCCTCAAGCTTGGCAATCTCCTTGCGTTTGCGGTTGAGGAGATACTGAGCCAGGTTCTCAGCGACACGCAGACGAACCCGGGATACATTGGGCCGCCACGCCGCCAGTTGCAGCAAACGCATCACTTCGATGCTCATGGTCTCGCCCGTCTTCACCAACCCCGTCGCCCGGCACGACGGACATTCATCGAAGTTGGTGCGTTTGAGCGAAGGCCTGATGCGCTGCCTGGTCATCTGTATGATGCCGAACTGCGACATGCGGAGCACCTTGGTGCGGGCACGATCCCGACCGATCGCCATTCGCAAGGCCCGTTCGATGTCGCGCCGATGCCGTTCATCTCGCATGTCGATGAAATCGATGACGATGACGCCGCCGAGATCACGCAGACGCAACTGCCGTCCCACTTCCTTGGCCGCAGCCATGTTCATCTGGAAAGCATTCTCCTCGGCGTCTTTCTCCTGCCTGAACTGGCCAGAGTTGACGTCGATGGCCACGAGAGCTTCGGTCTGATCGATCACCAGCGAGCCACCATTGTTAAGGGGTACTCGCTTGTTCTGGATGTTCCCGATCTCTTCTTCGATGCCGAAGCGATGGAAAAGCGGCTCCAGCCCCTGTTCCAGTACCAGCCGGTCAGCATAGCGGGGCATCACGAACTGCATGAACTCGTGAGCATGCTGATAGGAGACCGGCTCATCGACCCGAATCTTGTCGATCTGGTTCGTGAAAATATCACGGATCGTTCGAGTGATGATGTCGCTTTCCTGATAGATCGGAGCTGGGCCACGGCTCTTCTTGATGCGGCTGGCGATCACACGCCAGAGGCGGGTCAGGTAGGCTAGGTCGCGCTGCAGTTCCTTCTTGGTACGATCCAGCCCGGCGGTGCGGATAATGAAACCCAGACCACGAGGCGGTTCAAGGTCTTGCAGAATCGTTCGCAACCGGCGGCGTTGTTGTTCATCACCGATCTTGCGGGAGACGCCAATCCGGCTGAGGCCCGGCATCACCACCAGGTAGCGGCCGGGGATGCTGATGTAAGTCGAAAGGGTCGGCCCTTTGGTGCCGATGCCTTCCTTGATCACCTGAACGAGAACTTCCTGACCTCGACGGAAGATCTCCTGAATCGGCGGCTTGGGTGGTGCGTTAGGGCCATCACGGCCAAAATCACGAGCGGGGGAACGAGGCCGGCGGTCAGGGCCGCCTCGCTGGAACCCGCCACGTCCGCCTCGACCACGACCGTCATCTCGGCCACGGGGACCGCCGCGCTGAGAAGGACGACGGTCGCCATAACCACGCTGAGGCCTCGGCTCATCCGGCAGTTCATCGCTTGACGATTCATCGAAGCTGATCGGTTCATCAACCATCTCACGGTTGAACGTGGGGATGGTGGATTCAGGTTCCTCACCACGATCAAAGCTGGGTAAGGATTCGGACTGTTCTGAAGAGAGCTCCACTTCAGCTTCGCCATTGCCATTGGTTTCTGATACCGGTGCATCGAAGGTTACACCAAAGTCTTCAGATACGGGCGCTGGTTGCGATTTGACTGACGAGAACGAAACGTCGAACGCATCGAAATCAGAGAGTAGCTCCTCGGTCTTGCGTTCCGCCGCAGGCATCGAAGCTACTGGCGGAGCAGGCGGCAGATCCGGAGTGCGGAAGGAGAAGTCTTCGAGATCGAACGACGACTGGCTCGTGGTGACCGGCTCGATGCTTGTTGAATACGATTGAATTGGTGCCGTTTCATGACGATGTTCCACATGGCTACGGGCGGGAGGCTCCGTCACCACCGAGGGGGGTGGATTATCATGTTCAGTCGGTGATTCGTAGAGAACGCCAAAGCCAAAGTTGCCTGCTTCAGGCTGAGCAACATGGCGTGGCTGAGGCACCGGAGTGGGCTCTGCTTCGGCAAAGTGTGTTTCAACGGGCGCTGGTTGAACAGGCTGTTGTTGCTGAGGTGCGCGATCCGAGTGTCGTTCCCGACCGCCGCGATCTCGGCTACGATTATCGTCCCGGGGGCCACGATCATTGCGATCCCGGCCTCCCCTGCCCCGTCCGCCATCACGGTCACGCCCGCCACGGCTACCGCCATCACGATGATAGTCGCGGGAAGGGCCACGATCACGGTAGCGTTCACGGGGAGCTTCGTCGTCGTCGTCGAGGGTCACTTCCTGATCGCTCTCGTCCTCGATCACTTCGACCGTTTCTACGATCTCTTCTTCTTCGTCATCATCGGCGAGGGCGCTGGCTTCGAGGGCCGCTTCTTCCTCAGCGGAGATTTCGGGAATGTCGAGCACGTCGAGCAGGCTGTCCTTGCGGCCGCCTCTGCCATCGCCATCGGTGATGTGCTTGTAGTATTGGGGATCGACATCGGAAACGTGCAGGAAGCCGTTGCGGCCTACGCCAAAATCGACGAAGGCAGCCTGGATGCTCGGTTCGATGTTAACAATCTTGCCGCGATAGATGTTGCCAACGAAGGACTCCTGCGTCGACCGTTCGACGTAGAGTTCTTCGAGGACGCCATCTTCGAGGATAGCGATGCGCACCTCTTCATTGGGGATGGCATTGATCAACATTTCCTTCCGGACGCGCTTTCGCGGGCCGGGAACGGGGCGTTGTACTTCAGGGGTCATACGTTCTTTCTCAATCTGACCGGCCAAGATCGGAAGGTCTAAGCCGGCATGGGGTTTAGGCTGGCTGAGGCCAGGGCAGCTCGATAATTGACGAGCCGCTGTCGCAGGTCAGGCTGGTTGTCCTGATCCTGGCGTTCCTGTTCATCTTCCAGCACGAGTTTCACTCGCTCGAGGACGGATTCGCCGTCGAGCATGGTGTTTTCAAGGCCAACGAGGCGGAGCAGCTCTTCAGGCCGAATCGCGCCGTGATTAGTAATGGCCACGTTCATCCAGTACCCCCGGTCGTCTCGCCAGAGGTTGTGGATGAAGGGGCGTATATCGAGTTTCTTGACTTCCACACGAGTCATGACCGGCTCAGCGGTGGTCAGGGCGTCGAGCCGTTCTTCAGCTAACGGTTCGGCCTGAGCCGGAGCCTGCATGACGTTGCGAATGCGATCAATGACTAACGACTTCTGGGAGAGCAGTTCCACCAGTTGCGTGCTTAACTGGGGATGGTTCTTGGCAGGAAGTGGAAAGAGGTAGAGTGCCCGGACAGGCTGAACCGTGACCTTGACCGGCACTGAACGACCGGAGAGAAAACGGAAGCCTTCAGGAACCAGTGGAGCGAGCGCCTCCATGACAGACTCGGCTGAATGGTCGCCATCGAGTTCGATCTCGACGACTTCCTCATGGCCGATGATGCCAAGGCTGAGGGCGCTGGCGAAGGTGATCTTGGCTTTGGGGTTGAAGCCTTCGGTGGAACGGAAGGGCAAACCGGCTCGGCGAAGCAGACGTTCCAGTAGTCGCATCAGATCATGATGACTGAGGAATCGCATGTCGCCAGCCTTCGAGAAACGAAGACGGACTTTGCACACCGAAGGTATCAGACTGACTTCAGACATTTCGCCGTGGTTTCCCAGCGGCGCGTGACGCACTGCGACAAGTCAAGAAGGCGGCTGACAACGGGTTTGGTCAGCATCGGCTCTTCTCTGCGGAGTTCCCTCCCCCGGTTCGTGGAGATCGGTTGCAAGTCTGTCGATCAATCCTCAAACTCGGGTAGTACGCGGCGCGTCTGTTCGCGCAAGTAATTGTTCACTTCTCTGGCCGTCTCGAGCTGCAGGGCAGTGCGAGCGACCGTAATGGCTTCATCGATACGTATCAACCTGATCAGTTGCTTTACCTCAGGCACATGTATGGAACCTGCCGAGAGAGATCGCAGGCCCAGGCCCAGGAGCAGCAGCGTGTAGTCCGGGTCGCCGCCCATTTCACCACACACGCTCACTTCAATGCCCTGCCTGTTGGCGGCATCCACCACTGTTTTGATCAACCGCAAGACGGCGGGATCGGCAGGGGTGTAGAGCGTAGCGACATTTTCGTTGGTTCGATCAGCCGCCAGGACGTATTGGATCAAGTCGTTCGTGCCGATGGAGAAGAAGTCCACCTCCTTCGCCAGCAGTTCGGCTATGATCGCAGCCGACGGCACCTCTATCATGGTACCAATTTTCACCTTACGATGGAAGGTGTGTCCCTCTTCTTCGAGGTCTTCCATCACATTTCGGAGTACATGCTTGCTGTCCCGTAGCTCTCTGAGGGTCGAAATCATGGGAAACATGATTCGAACATCGGCCCCGGGCATGGCGGTTGCCCGCAGAATTGCCCTTAATTGCGTCTTAAAGAGGTCAAGGTGCCTCAAGCAGAGTCGAATGCTGCGAACACCGAGGAACGGGTTTTTTTCGGTGTAGGCCAACTCGCCAATCTGGGCGAACTTATCACCGCCAAGATCGAGGGTACGAATTGTCACCGGACGACCAGCCATCTGATTGATGACACTGGAATAAGCAGCCAGTTGCTCCTCTTCGTTGGGATGCCGTTCCTTATCGAGGTACAGGAACTCGGTACGATAGAGGCCGATACCTTCGCAGCCACGTTCCAGGCAGAACGGGATTTCTTCGGGCAGTTCGATGTTGCCAAGCAACTGAATGTTGACGTTATCGAGAGTCTCCGCCGGCAGATCACGCAACAGAGCGAGATCTTCTTCATGAGTGACGTAGGACGCCCTGGCTCGTTCGTAACGTTCAAGCGTCTCCTCATCGGGGGAGAGAATGAGCAATCCACGACCACCATCGACGATAACCCGATCACCACCCGATACGAGATTTAACATCCGGCCCAGACCGAAGACGACCGGCACCTGAAGCAGATCGGCTGCAAGAATAGCGCTATGGCTCGTCTTGCCACCATGCTCGGTGGCAACGGCAAGAACCTTGGTGCGATCAATGGAGAGGATTTCACTAGGCGTCAGATCTTCAGCCAGGAGAACGACCGGCTGCGATAATTGTGCTAATGGTTCACGTCGTTTACCCAATAGATGATGGAGAAGCAACTTCTCAAGATCACGCAGATCGACATCTCTGGCCGAGAAGTAGTCTTTCTTCAGGCTGGCCAACTGATTGATGCGCTTGTTGATGTACTTGCTGACGGCGTATTCGGGTGTATAGCCAGAATCTCGGATGTAGGCTTCCACCTCCAGGCGAAAGCCGGGGTCCTCCAGCATGATGGCATGCGCAGTGAAAATGGCACTGACTTGAGGGCCAACAGCATCAGAAAGATCAGAGGCGCGCTGATGAGCTTCTGCCGTTGCGACTTCGGCGGCCTGACGAAAGCGTTCGATTTCGGAAGGATAACTGCCACGGGCAATGAACCGGTCCGGAATCCGATAGGCTTCAGCATGCAGCACAAAAGCCGGGCCGATGGCCACGCCAGGTGCTACAGGGATTCCGGGTTTGCTTTCCATAGTGGGCTGAGTTTTTCTTGTCGGATGATCAACGGGCTATTCTTCGGGCAGTTTCATCTCAGGGCATTCAGGGGCGAACAAAGCTGCCAGTGCGTCGAGCGCTGTTTCGGCATCAGTGTCTTCAGTAGCTTCCAGCTTGATCAGTGCCCCCTTCTCTGCTCCAAGAAGGAACATGTCGAAGACGTTACGGGCGCTTACCTTGCGGTCTTGGTAAACCAGGAACACCTCTGCCTGAAAGCCTCGTGCTTTCTTGGCAATGATCGTAGCCGGACGAACGTGCAAGCCCACGGGAAAGTGGATTTCGACGGTTCGTTGATGGGCCACACCAGCGCTCATTCAGTTCTGCTCCGTTGTTGAGACACGTTACCAGGGGGTTAAGGTTATTTCACACCATCCGCTTCGCAGAGAAGATGCCAAATCTCCTCCCTGGTGGTGCATTTCAACAACGACTGACAGAACTTCTCATCACGCAAGAGTCTTGAGACTGCTTCCAGGGCACGCAAGTGTTCGCCGGGTCGTTCGGGAGCGTAGAGCAACATCACAAAGATGTTGACCGGGTCGTTATCGAGGCTTTCAAAAGGTATGCCGGCTGGGGCAAGACCAATGGAACCGATTAACTTGCCCACACTTTCGTGCTTGGCATGAGGAATGGCTACGCCCCGACCGATGCCGGTGGAACCAAGCTGCTCTCGCCTCATGATGGCTTTTACAATGTTCTCTTCGTCTGTTTCGGTGACCTTGCCCGTGGTTTTGAGACTCGATACCAATTCACGGATGACCGCCTCCTTAGTGGTGGCTTTCACACCAGGATTGATGGCTTCCTTGACGACAAAGTCTGTGATGCGGATACTCATGTGTGAACGCCGACTCCCTGTCTGCGGATACCGTTACTGTGCAGCTGGAACATCGCCGGCTGCGGGAGCCCGGCGGTGGTCCTGAATCTTCTCTTTATACTTGCGAATCTGGTGTTCCATCCGAGCAATGGCCTTATCCAGAGCAACAAAGATGTCGTTGTCTGAATCTTTGGCGATGAAATCGTGCTTATGTTCAGCGTTAAGCTGAATTTCAGCCTCTTTCGGGCCATGTTGATGCTCGAGGTTGAGCGTCACATTAATTGATTCGACTCGATTGAAGTAGTGAAGCAATTTCTCCACTTTGGCCTCAACATCCTTTTTATGCTCTGGAGACAAATGCCCATGTCGGGCCGTCACAACGATTTGCATACCTTACTCCGTGATGTTCGCTTAGCTAGTGTAAGGCACGCCATGTTCGACAGCAAGTTAATACCGGAGGACATGTTTGGCTTTGGAGTCAACTCCAATCGCCAGTGAGTCACAGCAAGTCGATGACTGATTGGGCTTTGCGCCGTTTTCTGATTCTGGTATTTCTCCTTGACAACAACATCGCGCGCTGCAGGGAGGATGTCGTATGCGCCTTGGCCGAACCGGCATGATTGTGAGCACCACCCTTTTGGCCATCATCTGGATGGCATCGCTGCATGCTCAACCACCTGCAACCTCCTCAGTCCACCGAGAGGGTTTCGAGCAAGGAACGATCTGCTGGCGCACCGGCGTGGCTGACGCCCCATTCCAGGAAACGCTGCACCGCCTCGACAGCAAGATCGCCCATACCGGCACTCGTTCTGAAAACATTCAACTCATCGCCAAGCCTGGCACCCACATCTATTACTGGTATGCCTTGCCTAAGGCGGAGATCGTCGATGACCTGAAGGTCAGCGTCTGGGTCAAAGCCAACCGGCCCGGAATGCGAGTGGGAGCGCGTGTCGTGCTGCCACAGGAGCGCAATGCCAAGAATCTCGATCAGCATGTGACGCTGCTCCTCACGGGCGACGTCTATGCCCAGACTGGCGACTGGCAGCAACTTTGGCTGCGCGACCCCAAGAAGGAACTGTCCGGGCAAAGCCTGCTGATGCAGGGTGAAGTTAATCACAAGGTCAATACCGATGGTGCTTTCATTGATCAGTTACAACTCAACATCTATAGCGGCCCTGGTGAGCACCAGGTCTGGATTGACGACATTGAGATCAATCCGGTGATCTCAAGCAACCCTGTCGAAACTCGTCCGACCACCCCTGCTAACACCACTTCGATTCGCAATGCAGCGCCACTGGTGGAACTGACACGCAATAAGCTCGTCGTGGAGAAACAGAACTATTTTCTGCGTGGCATACGTCTCACGGATGCCGCTTCGCTCAAAAGCCTGAGGGAAATTGGTTTCAACACTCTCTGGGTCGATAGCAAGACCCCCGAAGCGACGTTGACTTCAGCAGTAAAAGAGGGATTCTGGCTCGTTCCTGAGCTTCGTCCGCCAGAAGGTGGCATGGCCATGCTCACGCCTACTTCCTTGCGTACCGAGATGGATCGATTTCCTCGTACCGACCACGTCCTTGCATGGCAGCTCAGCGGCAACACCGGCCTGACTTCCGAGCAGGTTGATGTCGTCAGTAAGTCGCTTCGTGGCTCTCGTACTCAGGGCCAGCTCTATTCCGGCTCCGTTTGGAATGGGTATCGGCAATACAGTCAGCAGTTGGAAATGATCGGGGTGCATCGCTGGCCATTGCTGACCACGCTCAACCCCACCGATTATCGTGACTGGCTTGTCAGCAGAACCCGGTTAGCCCAGCCTGACGCCTTCTTCTGGACTTGGGTGCAGACCCATGTACCGGAGGGCACCAGGGTGATGGTCCATGGCGTGGAGAAGTCCAAGACCTCTTCGGACCTGGGGCCGAATCCCGGCCAGATTCGGCTGATGTCGTACCTCGCTCTTTCAGCAGGCTATCGCGGCCTGGGGTTCTGGGCAGATGATACGCTCAATGATGAAAAGCTGGGCAAGGCCCGCAAGCTCGAACTGGCTCTGCTCAATCTCCAGTTCAGTTTGCTGGAACCTTACTTGGCCACCATTCAGGATGTTCAGTGGATCAAAACAACAGATCCCCGTATCCATGCCGCCATTCTGCGCTGTGACGGCGGTTTCGTTGTGCTGCCCATCTGGACTGCTCCAGGCAATCAGTTTGTTCTCGGGCCAAGCCATGTCAAGCATTTTCAGATCGTCATCCCTGGCGTTCCGGTCGATGCTCAAGTGTTTGAAGTGGTCCCTGGCGATCTTCGATCCATTCATCACCGCCGTGCTCCGGGGGGCGTTGAAATTTCACTTCCTGATTTTGCTATCTGTACCGCCCTGCTCTGCACCAGTGATACCAACGCGATCGGCAAAATGCAGCAGCAGGCTCAGCAGACGGCCCGCCTGGCTGCCCAATGGGCCTACGATGCAGCCAGAGAAGAGCTAACCACTGTTGAAGTGATTCACGATCAGCTCAAGGCTCAGGGACTGGATCGGCCTTATGATCATCAACTGCGTGAACAGGCTTACAAGCAGCTTGAAGCATCTTTCAAGGCATTCAATCGAGGTAACTTGGCCGACCATCGTCTCTCGTACGAAGCCAGCCAGCGCAGTGGCGAGTACATCCGCCAGCTCATGCGCAATCATTGGGACTACACAGTCAAAGGCTTAAGCAGCCCGGTGAGTTCACAGTACACCCTGAGTTATTACTCGCTGCCCAAATACTACGATTGGCTCAAAGTCATTAATCAGAGCCAGATTTCCGGGAACCTGCTGCGAGACGGAGATTGCGAAACCCCCACCGGCGCTGCGCCTTCAGGCTGGACTGTCAAGAAAGATACTCAAGACGAAGTACAACTCACCGAAATGCGAGTCTCTGAGTCGCCTCATGATGGCAGTCAATGCTGGAAGTTATCGATCACGCCGAAAGACCCCAGCTACGCACCCGATGCTCTGGAACGCACCTTTCTCGTGGTCAGTACACCAAACGTCACTCTTCCTCCAGGCACGAATGTCAAACTGACCGGGTGGTACCGTATTCCTGTGCCCATTCGTGCCAGTGCCGATGGACTGCTCCTTTATGATAGCGCCGGCGGCGAATCACTCGGCATCCGTCTCTACCACAGTGCCGCATGGAAAAAGATCGAAGTTTTCCGGAAGGTTCCTGCCTCAGGACAAATTTCGATGTCGATCGCACTTACTGGCATCGGAACGGTTTATTTTGATGACCTGAAGATCGAATCCATTAACGCTTCACCTCCAGCTACGACATCGACTCCTGTGAAATAGCCCTATATTTCGCACAGTTTTATACCAGCAACAACAAGATTAGCCAGACTTCCTAGATTCTTTTTTAGCAAACATTTTATTCACCTCCCCTTCGTTGCCGATAACAAAGCTGGCATAACCTGCACGTACCGCAAGCGTGTCAAGACCAACTTGACCGTCTTGATCAAATGAGAACGCACAACTCATCAGGTGCGATTGAGGTTATGGGGTGAGAATCGCCAACAGGCAGGGCCAGGCCCACACCAAGCGTGCGTTGTTTGACACTAAACAACGCATGGGGCTGCTCCTTGCATTGGATACAGGCATCCACGTGATGCAGGGGGAATTCCATGAAGCGCAAGATGATCTGGTCTCTGTCTGCGATGTTGGCCGGCACCGGTTTCGCCGCAGCCCAGGATGTTGAGCTGGCCTCTGTAAAGATGGCCAGCAGCAATGCTGCCCGAACCGGGCAGATTGCCACCGGCGATTGTGCCGGATGCTCTACCGGCTGTTCGGGTAGCTTCCTGCCTGATTACAAGTTCTATGGCTCGGCTGAGGTGCTGGTCTGGCAACTGGGTAGTTCGTTCAGCAGTAATAGTGGTGATAGCTTACCGACGTTCCGTGCGAGCATGCCTTACGGCTTCCGTACGACGGCTTATAATCTCACAAATCCATTAGTTCCGGTTCAACTTACCAATCCTGATGGCAGTCCACTCATCAAGGACATCTCCGGGATTGCACGACTGGAACCCAGCATCCAGTCCGGCTCTGGTCTTGAAGGCCTGGATCGTACTGGCGGACGTTTAACCATTGGCATGTTTCTTGACTCAGCACGTGATTGGAGTGCAGAATTATCGTACTTCCAATTGGAGACGAAGGGCACTCAGTACACCGGTATTGCCTCAGCCCAAAATGTTCAATTCCAGACAGGCCTGCAGAATGTTGTCATCATGACGACACCTGGTTCTAATGGCTCTGCCCCGATCGAGACAATCGTCCAGACACCTGTCAATTTCTCCGCTGACTTCAACGCCCGTATTGAAGGAGCTTCCAGTTCCAAGTTCTTCGGGTTTGAAGCCAATGTGAACAATCGCTATTTCACCATTGGACAAACCAAGGTCAGTGGAATCTATGGCCTTCGCTACCTCGATCTGACTCTGGATCAAACACTGTTCCAGTCGATTACGGTTCGAGATGATATCTACATCATTGACGCGTTCACGAATCGGCCTGCCACCAACGGTTCCACTACGTTCCTCGCTGGCGATTACCAAGCTCACAACCAGTTCTTCGGTGCCCAAGTAGGTGCCCGGTTTGACTCCGACTACGGTCGCTTCTTCATCAATGGCTTTGGCAAGTTTGCTTTTGGCGGGATGCGACAAGAACTGATTACCAATGAAGCCGTGTTCAACACCGATATCTTCATCCCTGAAGATGTATACCCTTCGCAGACCATTCTACGTGAAAACCATACCCGTCTTGCCTTCGTATTAGAAGGCAACCTGAGTGCCGGCTTCCACCTCACTGAGAATCTGAGCGTCTTCGCAGGCTACAACGTCATGGTCATGACTCGTGTAGCCCAGTTTACACCGAACGATGCTCCTGCCTCCGGCTCAGGCAAGATTACGCTGGGAACTGCAGAAAACCCGATCCCCGTCACGAATATCTTCACCGAAGGCCGCTACTATGCTCAGGGCCTGAACCTGGGCCTCGAATTCCGATATTAAGCAGCCCCACCGCCGCGGCCGGGTCAAACCGGTCGCGCTCCCCCAGGCCCACGGGCGTCCTCCCGTGGGCCTTTTTCGTCGGTTTCCGAATCTTCTGCTGTTTGGTCGGCAACAGCACTCTCTTCCGCGCCGCCCTGCGATTGCTTCTTCTTCTTTTTCTTCTTTTTCCTCTTCGGCTCCTGTTGTAAGAGATAGGCCATTCGTCCCAGAAGCCTTCCGTAGATCAACCAAGCGGCGGCGCACAGTGGGCCGGCGATTAAACTGAGCCAGCCATACTGTGTGGCAAAATAGGCAGGGACACCGGCAATAAAGAAGATGATTGCACTCAGCAAAAACATCAACAGGTATTGATGCATCTTCAAGATCATCGTCTTGATGACCTCGCCATGCAGAAAGTTCCAGAACGTCAGCGACGCCATACCGCTGAACAGGAAGACAGGAAAAATAAAGAGGGCTCCCATAAGCCAAAGATAAGTGCCAATGCTAATAACGTTCAACACTAATAATGGCGTCGCCATCATGAGGGCGAGCGCGAAGTAATAGCCAATTCTCAGGCAGGCAATGATGTTTTCCCGCCAACCTTCGTTGGCCCAATCCACCGCTTTACTTCCTGCCGCAGTGTAGGTGATCGTGCTTGACCAGCAGCCACACCCTTTGGCAAGTGTGAAAAAGACCAGGAGCAAGGAAGCCATTCCAATCGCCGCGGCACCCACGCTTGCATACATACTGCCCGATTCGATCACCAGATAAATCAAACGCAGCAGCAGCAGGCAAATCGAGAACCCCAGTGAAAGCCATATCCATTGCCCTATGTTGGGAATCTGCCAGGGAAAGGTTAACACCCCTTCGAAGAACAGCGACTTGGGCACCTCATCAAGCTTGATGCGATTCTCTTCCGCTTCGCTCAAGCGGTACATGTGGACATCGGTAGTGGGCGTATCCAGGCTGGGCTTATCCTCAACAGGCTCCGGCTCGGCCTGCTTCTTCTTTTTCTTCTTAACTACTGGAGACGATTGACTGCTGTCAGGGGGAGGGGGAATGACAATGGGATCATGCAGTTTGAGGTCGCCGTCCGTCGCCAGCCGAGCAAGTGGCGCAGCACTCCCATTTGTTACGGGCGGAGGACTCTCGGCAACAGGTTGTGGCACTTTGGGCGCCGGTACAGCAATCTTCACCTCATCGCCAAACAGTGGATCGACCTCGGTCTTGATGACAACTTCAGACGATACCGCTGGCGGCTGAACCGACGCCGCCCTGACGCCTGGCGCTGATGCCACTTCCTTAACAGCAGTGGCGACTGATGGAGGCGAAGCGACCTGGCCCTGATCCCACTCCGCAGAACGAGTAATCCCAGGTCCCTTGGGTTCTGTGGGATCGAATGCCAGCGAATAGACTCCCCCCTGCTCTTCCTCTTCTTTTTGCTGTTTGATTACACCGTCGCCTGCATTCTGGCTCATGCCATATACGGCACCAATATCCGCGGCAGCTTCTCGATCCGAATGGAGAACCGTGGCCGGTTCGGGCCACTCCTCATCCAACGGCACCAACCCCAATGGCTCATCACTGTCGCTCATCACCAGAGCCTTGGGCTGTGGCGGCTCAATCCGTATTCCACAGACGGGACATTTCCCCCGCATGTGGACGTAGGTTGATTTAATCCTCAGCGTTGCTCTGCAACTAGAACACTTCAACAGATACCAGGGGTCCATGCTCATCCGCCAAATCCATGAAACGCTTTATGCAACTCTGCCTTGATGCTGACCATGTCGGCATCAACCACCAATTCTACATTAGGAGTTTTCCTGGCCGAACGGGAATCAATCACGCACATCCCCCGGGTTAATTCGCCGGTGGTTTCAATGTCTATAACACGTAATTTCGTCGTAAAGAATTGAGGCCAGAGCATCCAGCAGATGCCGGCGAGGTCGGGAAGGATCAACCCTTCGATGCCACAATGTTCGGCGGAGTTACGCATTCCTCCAGGGATCATGCGCCTCAGCAGGTTGCATGCCGACGAATCGCCCGCCAGCAGTTCGTCTAACTCGGCTGGTGAGAAGGCAAATCGTCTGCCGATATCGAGAGGAATGACTACCAGCGGCACACCGCAGCGGATGACCTTGCGAGCAGCTTGAGCGTCTGCATGGAAATGACATTCAGAAACCGGGCCGGCATCACCTGGCTCCTGAATCGCACCACCCACGACGACGATTCCCTTGAGATGAATGGTAATTTCCGGATCACGGTCAATCGCCCGAGCCAGTACCGTTGTCGGCCCCAGAACTATTGCATGAATCCCATGATGATGCTTCCTGGCTTCCTCGACAATGACTTTATCCGCAGGATGGCCATGCAGTTTGTTGACTGATGGCAGAGTCAGGCCACATAACCCGTTGCTTCCGCAGACGGT
>DAOMFV010000009.1:67416-71733 GCA_035430005.1 Gemmatales bacterium | reverse complement strand
CAACATCGCCGCGGAACCGATCTCACCGTAGCTGATCATGCGGAAGAGTTCGCCGAAGCCGACGAGGGTTTTGTCGAACAGGCCGGCGACGGCTTCGACGGTGCTGTCTCGCTTGCCGATGCCGGTGCCTCCGTTGAGGAGGATACATCCCACATCGGGCTTGATGATCAGACTTTCGATGGCTGCGACGATCTGCTTCGGTTCATCTTTGAGAATGGTGTAATAGGTTACCGGATGGTTATCCCTGGCCAGCAGTTCACGGATTGCCTGGCCGCTGGTGTCGTTGGCCTCGCTGCGAGTGTCGCTTACTGTGATGAGGGCACACTCGACATGAGGGTATTGTTTCCTGGCTTTTTCCTGATGTTCTTGAGTAGAGATCATGAAGTTCACCGTGATGGGGTCTAAGGTCATGCTAACGGCTCGGCGGGAGCCTTGCCCTTCCAAATACGATATCTCTCTTGTGGTGGCGCTGTGATGAGGGTATGGTTGAGATATCACTTCGCAGTCCAGGAGAGCAGTCATGGCATCCTCGGAACTATCTTCGTCAGAGATCAACCAGGGGCAAGGGTTTTATCACGACGGCAAGAACGAAGCCTCGGGAGTGCCTGCTCTGCAGACACCCGGTTCACCAAGCAGAATTCTTCTTGAAGCTGAAGAGGGCATGTGGGAGAAATACTCTTCCCATTATGAGTTTCCGTTGTCGTTAGTCATTGCTCTGGGGATTCATGTCATCGTCATCCTGCTTGTGGTGGCGTTCATGACCTTGACTTTTTACTGGAGCCCTTCCAAGCCGCCGGTGATGGAAGTATTCGAGAACGAACCGCCCCGCATTCAACAGGAAGGAGAGGGGCAGGTTCAACGGGAGGGTGGCAGCAATGGCGATCAGGGGCGTGATCCATTGGCGCCGTTATTTGATCCACTGAAGCTGACGACACCCAAACCACTAGAGATACCGAACGAGTTTCCATCCCCACTGCCCGTGTTTCCGACAGATGAGCCTCGTCAGCGTCCCAGGGCACCCGGAACGCGAGATGGCGGGATCGGCGATACCGGCGGACCGGGTATCGGCAACAAGCCGGGCAGTGGTGTCCCCATGGCACGAAACATGCGCTGGAGGATCCTATTCAATTACAATGAACCGGAAGTCTTCGTTGGACAACTTGCCAACCTACAGGTTACCGTAGCTGTGCGTTTGAACAATGGACGGTTCATGGTCTACAAGAATCTGCCTGCTACCTCGCCGTTCAATTACGAAGAGATGACCGATGGAGCTTTCATGGCTTATGTCAACGAAGCCAGGAGGCTCTGGTTTATCAACCATGATCGAACGACATGCGAAAACTTTGCCTATGCCGTGAATCTCAGTGAACGCCCGCTGACCCTGGTCATGGTTATTCCTGCTGAGATGGAACAGGCCATCCTGGCGGCTGAACTTCAGTATCACAAGATGACCGAGGATGAAATTCGTGCCAAGCGGCTGCTCACCTCCTTCAAGGTGATTCGTGAGGGATCGCATTGGAAGGTAACGGTGACTAAGTCAGAGGTGTTGAAATAGTCTATTTAACGAACCGGGCAATACGCCCCTTGGGCCCAGCCGCCCAGCCTTCGCCTGATTTGGTGAAGCTGACGGTATTGTAATTTGCCTGGTCGGGCGACTTCCAGGTCGCGCCCTCCACAGTTGAGATATTGGAACCTGAGGTGCCTATAGCAATCCAACGGCCATCAGACCACGCAACCCCGGAACGGAAGGGCAGTTGGTTTTCGATCAGTTTCCACGTTTTGCCGCCATCCGTGGTGATGGCTGCGGTGCTGTCGGTCTCGTTTGGTTTCTGATAGTCGCCGCCGACGATCATGCCGATGTGGGAATCTTTGAAAGCGATAGAGAAGATGCCAGCCGATTCTTTGCCGGCCAAGATTGGGGTTTCAGTCGCTGTCCATGATTGACCTCGATCTTTGGAGTGGAAGACTCGGGCAGCTTTCGCGCCGCCGGTGACGAACCAGGCATCGTTTTGACCTTGAGTGATCAGGCAGGTACCACTGGCGGCGAAGGCACCTTCATTAGGAAGAGCCGCGGGCATGTTGTTATTGGATAACGGCTTCCAGATGTTGCCTCCATCGTCAGTGATGATTAGACGATAGAAGCCCTTCACCGGGTCGCTCATGGCGATGCCGTGGTTCTCATCCCAGAAGGCGATGGCATCATAGAAGGCGTCTTTATCGGGGTTGGTGAATTGCAGTTTCCAGTTCTTGCCGCCATCGGTGGTTTTGTAGATGCGGGAGTTCTCGCCGGGGCCGATGCTGAGAGCGTAGGCGGTGGAGTCGTTAAATGCTTCGATGTCGCGGAAGTCGAGTTTCTCAGCACCTGGTATGATGATGACTTCCCAGGTCTTCCCGCCATCGATGGTGCGACCCACGGTGCCCTTGGTGCCGCTGACCCAGGCGACGTCTTTAGTGACGGCGGAGAGGCCCCTGAAGTCAGCGGTGGTGTTGATGGTCTGCTGAGACCACTGAGCAGCGAGGGGCTGATTAGCCAGTACGAACAGCATGAGGGTAATTGAGAGTTGTTTCATGTGCATGACTCTGTGTGATTTCTCAGCGAGTTTCTGCGTTATCTGCGTCTCGTAAGAAGATTGAAACGCAGAAAACGCAGATTGAGGCAGAGGGTTTAAGAACGAGGGGTAGTGCTTTTGCCAGCGACTTTATCTTTATGATGGCCGAGGTGATAGAGGGTGAAGAAGAGCATTTCCCGTATTGTCAACTTACCCAGCAATGGATGGGGCAGTTGCAGACGGTCCAGATCCTGTTCTGACCAGGGTTCGATGGCTTTGGCTAGTGATTGGACCGTAGCGGTTAAGGTGGAGACCTTGGTTCGCTGGTAGTTCACCGGGTCGCTGGGAATCGGTATCGGTTTGGGAGCGTACTTCCCTGAAGCTTGAGCGCCGCCAGCCAGGACATCGTGATAGGCCTGCACGATGTTTTCGTAATGGCGTGAGGGTGCATTCGATTTGCCGAACAACAGCCGGGGGAGGATGCGGGGCAGACGTAGTGCCAACACCACCGGTTTAGTGGCGGAGGTCAGGTGCAGCACGTTCTGAGCCGGTGACCAGGAGTGATCATCGGGTCTGGCGACGAAAGCATCGGGGGAGAAGCTGGACCAGAAGGTGTCATCTGTGGTGGCACGCTGCTGGAAGCTGGTGATGAGTTCGGGTTTGGTGAAGGGGGTAAGGAGCGCTGGCATGCCTTCATTCTACTCGTAAGTAACTGTAATGCATCGTACTCTTCAAGGCTTATGGCCCATGTTTGCATTTATTAGAACACCGATCAACCCAATGTGGGTTCCGATTTCCCTTCTTCATTTGCGCAGCCTTCCACAAGTCCTCCATGCTGTAATCTCCGTTACCATAGAGAACCCGCATGAACTTAATCCATTTTGAGAAGCCAATTCGTTCCTGTATTGCCTTCATTTGTCGATAGTATCTAGTTTGCTTGATCATCGAAAAGCCTACTTCACATTAAAGTAAGTCGCCTCTGGATGATGCACTACCAGCGCCGAGGTTGACTGCTCCGGCTCTAACTGGAACTCTTCGCTCAGTGTAATGTCAATGCGCTCCGGTTTCAGGAGTTGGCAGAGTTTTACCTGGTCTTCGAGGTTCGGGCAGGCGGGGTAGCCGAAGCTGTAGCGGCAGCCTCGGTAGTGGAGTTTGAAGAGTTTGGTAATATCGGGATCGTCGTCCTGACCGATGCCCCATTCGTTGCGCATACGCTTGTGCCAATACTCAGCAGTCGCTTCGGCGGCTTCGACCGAGAGACCGTGCAAGTACATATAGTCGGTGTAGTTGTTCTGCTCGAAGAGGGCACGGGCCTTTTCGGAGGCGTGCTTGCCGACGGTGACGACGAAGAAGCCGGCGTGATCGATGGCTTTGCCGTCCTTGGTGGGGGCGAAGTAGTCAGCCAGGCAGAGGTTTTCGCGGTCCACTTGTCGGGGGAAGTGGAAGCGGAGTTTTTCGGTCTTGTAATCGTCTTCGTAGATCACCAGATCGTTGCCCTCGCCGGCGGCGGGGAAGTAGCCGTAGACCGCCGTGGGGCGGAGGATGTTTTCGCGGATGCACTGCTTCTTCATGCGGTCGAAGAGTGGGTAAGCGACTTCCTTCATCTGGCGTTCGTATTCGGCGGGCTTGACGTTGTTCTTGCGGAACTGCCATTGGGTGCCGATGAGGGTGCGTTCGTTGATGAAGCGGAAGACTTCGGCGATGTCGATGTTTTGGACGACTTTGGTGCCGAGGAAGGGTGGCTTGGGGAGGTTGGGGGCGGGGGCTG
>DAOMFV010000009.1:0-67389 GCA_035430005.1 Gemmatales bacterium | reverse complement strand
GAGGTTGCGCCTTAACGGCGTCAGAAGGATTCCCCTCACCCCCAGCCCCTCTCCCCTGGGGGGAGAGGGGAGCCAAAGTGATGATCGGTTCATGGTTGGCAGTAAGCGTGGCGGGTTTGTGGCCGCAGAGTTCTTCCATGAGGTGCAGACCCGAGAAGGCGTCTTCGCCGTAGAAGACGGGGCCGGTCTGATAGGTGCGGCGCAAGTTGTCTTCGACATAGCGACGAGTCAGGGCAGCACCGCCACAGATGACTGGTATCTTGATGCCTCTGAGCTGCATCAGCTCCAGGTTCTCTTTCATGACGACAGTGGACTTGACCAACAGTCCGCTCATGCCGATGGCCTGGGCCTGGGTCTTTTCGACTTCTTCCAAGATGGCTTCGATGGGCTGCTTGATGCCGAGGTTGTAAACCTTGTAGCCGTTGTTGGTGAGGATGATATCGACGAGGTTCTTGCCGATATCGTGGACATCGCCCTTGACCGTGGCGAGGACGATCTTGCCCTTCTCTGAACCTTCGAGCTTGGTCATGTACTGTTCGAGATGCTTGACCGAGGCCTTCATCACTTCAGCCGATTGCAGTACGAACGGCAACTGCATCTGGCCTGAACCGAAGAGGTCGCCAACGACTTTCATGCCATCGAGCAATACCGTGTTAATGATGTCGAGGGGTGTGTAGGTCTGGCGAGCGGTCTCCAGATCTTCGATAAGCGTATCCCGCCGGCCCATGATGATGGCATTCTTGAGCCGTTCTTCGATGGTATCGCCGAGGTTGACAGTTCGTTTGCTGCTCGTCTTCTTCTCGCCACCGAAGTTTTCGTAGTGGCTGATGAGCAGTTGCAGCGGATCGCCATCCTCACGCTGGTTGAGAAGGAGTCGCTCAGCCAGCTTGAGCCCTTCGGGATCGATTTCGTTAAGGGGCAGAATCTTGCTGGCGTTCAGGATGGCGGCATCAAGGCCGGAATCAAGGGCGAGCTTGAGGAAGACGCTGTTGACGACTTGGCGGACATAGGGATCGAGGCCGAAGCTGATGTTGGACAAGCCGAGCCAAGTGCCTGCCCCGGGCAGTTCAGCCTTGATCCGCTTCATCGAGTTGAGCGTTTCGACAGCGGCGTTGTAGAGATCGCTCTGCCCCGTGGAGACAGGTAATGTCAGTGGATCGAAGTAGAGATCAGTTGGTTCGACGCCGTACTCATTGACGCAGATATCATAGATACGTTTGGCGACATCGAACTTCCAGTCACAGGTGGTCGCCTGGCCGGTTTCATCGATGGTGAGGGCGACGAGGGCAGCTCCAAACTTCTTGGCCAGCGGCACAATAATGTCGAGCTTCTTGCGGCCCTCTTCGAGGTTGATTGAATTGAGAAAAGGCTTGCCGGTAATGTATTTCAGCCCCTCTGCCATCACCTGCCATTCGGTGGAATCGATGACCATGGGCAGGCGGACTGCTTCGTTGAAACGACGCAGCGTCTTGTTCATGTCAGCGACTTCGTCGCGGCCGGGGTAGGCGACGCAGACATCGAGAAGGTGAGCGCCTTCGTCCTGCTGCTCACGGGCCATGGCGGCCATGTTTTCGATGTCATCGGTCTCAAGAAGCCGCTTGAACTTACGCGAGCCGGTGGTATTGGTGCGCTCGCCGACGATCAGGGGGCCGGGCGTCTGTTTGAGGGTTTGTGCCTGGTACAAACTGGCGGCACTGGGTTCAAAGATGGGGGCGCGAACCTTGGGCTTGATCCCCTTCACTGCTTCGGAGAGTTGGCGGAGATGTTCAAAGGTAGTGCCACAGCAGCCACCGACGATATTGATGCCATAGTCGGTGACGAACTGCTTGAGGGCACGAGCCAGCTCTTCGGGCCGAAGCGGGAAGTGGGCTTTGCCATCGACGTTCTCAGGCAAACCGGCATTGGGCAGGCAACTGATCTTGCGGCGGCCATAGTCGCTGAGGTGACGGATATGGCTGACCATGAGATCTGGTCCGGTGGCACAGTTGAGGCCGATGATATCGATGGGGAGCGCTTCGAGCGTCGTCATGGCGCTGCCGATGTCGCTGCCGGCGAGCATGGCTCCCTGACGTTCGATCGTCACCTGGGCCATGAGGGGCAGCTTGATGCCGGCCCGCTGCATTTCTTCGACGCAGACGATGCAGGTAGCTTTAAGGTTCAACAGATCGAAGGCAGTTTCGACTAGCAGAACATCGGCCCCCGACTCGATGAGAGCACGAGCCTGGAGACGGTAGCCTTCGACCAACTCGTCAAAGGAGATGTGACCCAGGGTGATGGATTTAGTGCCTGGCCCGATGGAGCCGATGACGTAGCGGGGCTTAACGGGAGTGCTGAACTCGAGGCAGGCTTCACGGGCGACCTGGACAGCTTTGCGGTTGAGTTCTTCGACCTTGTCACCTTCGCCGAACTCATTGAGGGCAATCTTGTTGGCGCCGAAGGTGTTGGTTTCGATGCCATCGCTGCCGACTTCGAGGAAGCCCTTGTGGATAGCATGCACCCATTCGGGGTGGGTGTAGAGCATCCATTCGGTGCAATTGACAAACTTATTGCCGCCCCAGTCGGCATCGGTGGGGTCGTAGCGGTGCAGGTTGGTGCCCATGGCTCCGTCGAGCACCAGGACACGTTCATCGAGCAGTTTCAGGAAGTCGGGTTTCTTGATCATGGTGTGTGTCTAGGACGACACTCGGGGAGGATTCCACGTTCGCCTGAAGAGCCTACGGGTTATACCCGTAGGCTCTTGATGTCCTTGGTGTTCGATGATGGAACGCACACCACGAAGGCCGTGTGACATGTATTTGAGAACCCGTTGTTAAGGGGGGACGCCTCAGGCCTGGTTTTTGGATCCTGCCTCGGGCAGGCGTGCAAGCTCCAGACACTAGTGGGCGCCCCACAGGTACTCTTATCGGTTCGTCAAATAGAATCACGCATCACGAGAACCGCAGAGCCACGTTCCACAAGGAATAGGATAGCATGCGGACGGGTTGGGGGGTAGTGCGGTTTGCCCACTGAATCGTGAGTGTAACCCTGAAATATTGATCAGACTCTTGTCGAAATGGTTGAAGTTGTTCTACATATACACGCCAGCCGACCAGTCGTGTCCGCCGCCGCTGGTGCGATGGCGTCTGCTTGAACGGCGTTTGAGAGGCTTGTGACGATCCGTGGATCCAGTCGATGTTCCCTGTTGTGCTGCTGGCTTGTTGGAAGATTTCTTCAGCAATGATGTCATCCAGCGCTTCATGCGGGAAAACATGGGTAGCTCCTACTGGAGTGGGATCATGGTGTACAGCTTTGGGCTAGTGTGCTTTGTAAATGATCAATATCCTTACTGCAAGCTTGAAAATGTAGAATCTGGGAGATTTATTCTGTTCTTCAAGATCACTTAGCCGTGCAAATGCTTGGCCCAACCGGCGGCGCCGATGTAGCCTGCTTTCTCAGCGAGGGAGGCGTATTCGACGCGGGTGTGCTGAGCCGGGATGGGCAAGGCGATGGTCTTGATGCAATTGCGGATACGATTGAGGAAGCCCGGCCCTGCTGCGACGCTCATGCCGCCGCCGAACAGGATCATTTCCGGATCGATGGTGTGCATCATGCAGGTGGCTCCGACGGCCAGAGCGTAGGCTGCGTCTTGAACCATCTGATTGGCATCAACATCGCCCAGTTCAACAGCACGGAAAAACGTCTTGGCACTGAGACCCTCTGCCTGCACCAGTTTGGACAGGGGCGAATTAGCTGACCGTGGTTCTTCAAGATGCTCAGCAATGATCTTGCGCAGCGCCGTCTCACTAGCATAGGCTTCGAGATGTCCAGACTGGCCACAGCCACACATCCGGCCGCCCCAGGCCTGGATGATAATATGGCCCACTTCGGCCCCATGACTGTGTTCACCTTCGATGATCTTGTGATCCCAGACAATACCGCATCCGATACCGGTACCGAGGGTGAAGAGCACCAGGCTCTTAGCACCCCGTCCTGCCCCGGCCCAGAACTCGCCGTAGGCGGCGGCGTTGGCATCGTTTTGAAAAGCGGTCGGGATGTTGAAATGGTGCTGCACAAAGTCACGCACCGGCACATGCCGCAGTGCGGGCATGTTGACTGGGTGTGTCAGCAAGCCTTTGGGAATATCCATCAGGCCAGGAGTGGCTACACCGATGGCTTTGACCTGTTTGAAGTCTAATCCTGCTTCACTAACAGACATGCGGATCGACTTGCAGAGTTGATCCAGGAAATGATCGTTGCCTCGTTCTGATTCAGTGGGAACGATAGAGAGTTCACCAACAGGATTGCCTTTGTCATCAACCACACCGGCCTTGATGGTTTGTCCGCCAACATCGGCCCCGACGTAATACATAGTGCTGAGTCCTAAGTGCTGAGTCCTGAGTTATCAGAACTCAGTTGATTGATTGTGTTACCAGGTTTTGATATGGAGTTTGTTCTGTTTCATGAACGAGTCGCATTCCTTAGCAGTGAAGACTCCGGGGGTGGTGCCGACGGAGCGGACGCACGAAGCACCAAGGGCGCTGGCCATGCTCAGGCACCCACGGGCATCCAGGCCGCGGAGCATGCCGACGATGAAACCCGCATCGAAAGCATCACCACTGCCGGAGCCATCGACGTAGTCCATCTTAAAGATACCCGATTCGAGGCGTTCGTTATCGTTGACCAGGAAGGAACCGTGTTCGCCACAGGTGATGACGACAGTCTTTGCACCCATTTCATGGAACCGCAACGCCTGTTGACAGGGGTCTGATTCGCCGAGCATGATCTCTGCCTCGTCATCGTTAGGGAGGAAGACATCAACGTGGGGCAGCAGTTGAGAGAGACGAGAGGTGTATTCACCAGGGCCGGGAATGCCGACATCAAGCACGGTTTTGATGCCTGCTGCCTGGGCCTTCTTGAAGAGTTGAACGAGGCCCGCCTGATGCAGGTTAGGCATGAGCAGGTAGCCGCCGACGTAGAGGACTTTGACGCCCTGTAGCAAGTCACCAGAGATATCATCAGCGGTAAGCCTGGCATTGGCTCCGAAGGTATGTACGAAACGACGATCTTCGCCTTTGACAATGATGATCAAGGTCTGGCTGGTATCGGCACCGGGAGTGTTGATGATGCCCGTGGTATCGACACCATCTCTCGTGAGCATCTCTCGAACAATGTTGCCGAAAAGATCATCGCCCACTCTGCCTACAATCGATGAGCGAATGCCCATCTTGGCGAGATCAACGGCCGTGTTGGCGGCGCAGCCTCCGCTGGTAAGAAGCATGCCATCCGCCAGCACCAGTTCCCCCGCGGCGGGAACATGATCAATGGGTGTGCAGACGTGATCCGCCACGATGATGCCCACGCACAGGACTTCTGTGGAGCTCATGTCGTCCCTTCAAGCTGGCTCGGAGAAGATCTTGTCACGCAGTTTCCTGTCCGATTTGTACCGCTGCTTTTCCGTCTCTTCATCTTCCACAACGACACTCGAGGCGATGGCCACATGAAACTCGCTAAGCAGCGGAACGGCAATGGCTGCAATCGTGAAACCGAAGGCGCCGACAACAACGAGGAACGGCCAGAGGGCATCGCCACCGCCGCCGGTGCGGACGTTGCCTACCATGACGTTGGTGATGGCATAGAAAAGCCCGACCGGACACAGAACTGATGCCAGGAAGAGGGCGGAACTGGGCTTATCGCCGCTGAGCACCATCCACAAACCACCGATGCCGATAAAGAGAAAGAATGCGAAGTTGGTGATTTGCACTTCAAACTGTCCGCCGATCCAGATCAGGTAAATGCACAAGAATGTGCAGACGAAGATGAAAAAGACGGTTCCCAGACTCAGGCCGATGGCCAAACGGGTATTGATACGGCTGAGAGCGACATGGATACCTAGGGCAATGATAAAGGCATAGAGAACAAGAATGACGATGATGACAAAGACAAACGTTTCGATGGGTATGTAACCCATCCAGCCAAGCCAGCAGATGAACAGCAGGGGCGGGACGATCATCTCTTTGGCGTTGTAGAGGATACCCCGCACTTTCCCGAAGATGAACTCATACGGCGTTAGCTCAGTGACGAGAAGCAGTTCGAGGGCACCCAGATCACGTTCGGAGGTGATTGAAGTCACCGCTTGTGCATTGACTAGGATAAAGCTCAAAATCATCATGGGAACCAGAGTCAGTGCCAGACTGAAACGTGAGACTTCATCCGCTGACATGAAGGAGCCGTCGGAGCGCTCTAGTGAATTGACTGCAGCCCAGATCAGCACGCCGATGACGACGAGAAATAGCGCCTTGATGACGAGCGGCCTGGTTCCATAGGCACGGGTAGCAATCTCGCGCCATGCGATGGGATTTTCCCAGACGCCGCGCAACTTGCCGGGGGCAGCATGGCGATCTCGGCCAGCTACCAACTCGTTCTCTGATTCGTCCTCGACATCTTCCTGGCTGCGCATCCGCTCGTTACTGGGATTCCAGACTCGCAGCATGAGGATGCTGATCAGATTAATGACGATCGTGATGCCGAGCATGGTGAAAAAGAAGGGCAGGCTCAGCAACCCAAGGAACTGCTGACTATTGGGCGACAGAATGCGGACGAGCACCCGATAGGGGTTCAAGCATTCACGAGCGAACAGAATGTTGGCTTCCTGAGAAGGGAACGTAGTTGATAATAGTCCCAATCCTTCGACGAGAACCAGATAGAGCACCAGGCTCAGCACGGTGACTGCCAGCGTCTGGAAGGTGCGGTCACGCCAAAGAGCGATCATGCACCCTAACGAACCGGCAGCCAGAGCGGAACCGAACAGTACGAGAAAGGCATCAATGACCTGGAGAAACGTCGTACCACCCAGAAGTACCGCTGCGCCGAGAACGGGCAAAGCAGCTATCAAGAGAATGCTCATCTGCATCAAACTGCCCATGAGCTTTCCGAGCACCAGTTCATGATTGCGCAGATCGGTCATTAGCAGGAGGATGAACGTGCGGCGATCTTTTTCCTGAGCGACGGCAGCAGCGGCGAAGAGTGATGAGAAGAAGATCACCAGCGTGAGTTGCAGAAAGCTCAGAAGCTGGAAGAACAGCACACCAAAGTGCGAGTAATCGCCCAGGGTAACCGTCTTGCCCCAACCGTAGAGAGTCTGCCAAAAGGTGACGCCTGTCACCAACAACAGTCCCAGGTACAGGGTGCGAATCAGGTAATGCCGTGCATGACGGGGAACCGTAATGACTTCACGATTAAAGATGGGTCCAAGCATGGAGAGCGGCACTTCCTCTAGTCGTTAGCCGGTGCAGATGAAGGAATCGTGGGCGGAACAGATCTCCTTACCAAATTATGAATCCGGCCCGTATTGAGGTAGAAGCGCTGCTGAGCCAAAGCCAGGAATAATAGCGTCAGCAGAACGTTGAGAAACAGGCCGATCCAGGCAAAGCGCTGAAATTGTCCCAAGCTCATGAACTCATCGTGGCCAAAACTGGAAATCGGGTAAGCGAATGAGAACAATACAAAGGGTGGGGTCATGCCAATGAGGAAGTTAGTGACTTCCCGCATGTCTCCTGAAGCAGTGAACAGAAGAATCAGTCCGAGGAAGACCCAATGCCCGCCCATCCAGATGATGAGCCAGAAGAGAGTTCCTAATAGTGATCGAGTTGTATTTCTTGCTCCAGCACTGAAGAACAGACCGATGGCGCTGGCAAACCCACTGTAGATAACCAGAGCAAGCATAAGCAAGAGCACAGCATCAAAGGCCAAACCACCGGTGAGAAGGCAGATGATCCAGATAATCAGCAACAGGTACATGGATGTGCCATGGCCCAGTGCGGCACCGAGCCACTTGCCCCAGATGATATTTTTGTCGGTCAAGACGGTTGACAGCAGGGTGTCCAGCGTTTCTTGATCTCGTTCATTGCAGACGGCGTTGGCGGCACGAATGCCGGCGGCAAAGATCATCAAGACCATACAGACCGTACCGGCGATCCGAGCATACATATTCAAACTCTGACCGAGATCATCCCATCTCACATATCGGAAATTGCTGGTGAACAAAATGATGATGGGAATGGGTAAAAGAAAGACAGCCCATTGAGCAGCGGTAAACATCCTGGCACGCCAGGTACGTTTGGACTGCCTGGGCACAAGGAGCTCTTTCCACACCATCGGTGGCCAGTTACGCAGTTGATAACGGCGACCACGGGGCTTAATCATTTTTTCTGTATCGGAGGTGCCGTCAAATCGTTTGGGAAGTGAGGTTTGTGTCGCTGTTTGAGCTGCAAGCGACTGGGGGCGTCTTCGCCGAGTATCTCCATAAGTTTGTCGGACAAAGATCGGGCGCAGTTGCCAGACAGCATAGAGCAGGCAGAGAATGGCCAGGGTGATATGGAAGATGAGATAATTGCGCAGCAGGGCATCCAGTGAAGTCCCGAGGTCTACTCCGGTCCATGACTTGCTTCCCATCAACGGGGCGGCGTAGTTGGTGGCGTAGAGATAAATGGCATGGAACATGTCGCCGCTGAGATAGTACTCGGTGAAATAGCAGAGAGATTTGAGCGTCAAGTCGGAATCATCGAGCTTCCATATCGTTCCACTGCCAAAGAATCTGCCTTGCAAAATGGTGACCAGCCAACTCAGCAGGAAACCGAAGATGAAATAGCCAGCTACCACAAAGTATGAGCGGAGAATGCCATCCCGGCTGCGCTTGGCCTGCACCGAACAGACGATGCTGACGGCGGTCAGACTGAATAACGTCGCCAGTGTGGCGAGGAAGCCGTTCTTGAGCAGTTCGGGGTCGACTCCGCCAAAGAAGAGTACAAACGCCAGCACGGGCAGCCCCGCCAAGAGGAACATCAGCATATTTCCGAGACGTGAAGCCACTTTGCCGAAAATGATCTCTTGACTGCGTAGATCAGTCGCCAGCAGAAACTCGAGTGTTCGCCGTTCCTTTTCCTCAGCGATGGCAGAGCCGACGTACGCGGGCGTCATGATGAGCACCAGCAGGTACTGAATCAAAAGATACATGTAGCTGAACAGTTCAGCGAAATCGATCAGGAGCTTGTGGGCGATCCTCTCGGTGGTGATGCTCTTCAGCTTCCAGATGTAAAAGACATACAGCACCAGAAAGAGCAACAGCGCATAGAAGAAACGCATGACGAAGTAACGTGCCCGCCGGGCGGTGCAGACCAGATCATAGCGAAGAACTGGGCCAAAGAGATGCACTGTTAGTTCCTGATGGTCCAGCTTATTTCGAAGAGTGTGGTATCGGGCGGAACTTCAAAAACAGCTTGCCCCATGGGTGCGGGTGTCAGACAGGCATGGCCCTGCATCAGGATTCCGCCCGAGGATTGTACCCGAACGGAGTTGCCCCAGGGTATCACAATCGCCGGCGAATTTACCGAGATGGTTCCTGCTGACGTCCAGCGTCTGAGGGTAAAGAATGGACATTTGACCAAACGTTCGGCACCATCAGGGTCGCGCCTGGGCGTTTGCAGCCCAGCGCCAACTGGGGCAACCTGTGTACAGGCCTGTCCCGCTTCCAGGTGCAGCTCACGAGGCTTGCCATCGGCTCCGGTTCGCCCCCAGTCGTAGAGCCGGTAAGTGGCATCGCTGGTTTGCTGCACTTCCAGAACGAGCACCCCCTGCCCCAGTGCATGCACCGTGCCCGCCGGGACGAAGTAGGTTTCGCCCGGCTTGGGTTCGTATCGATTCAGACACAGTGGGGCATTCCCTGATGCAAGCTCACGGGCAAAAGTTGCCAGATCGATGCCGGGCTTCAGTCCGAGATAAATGGCAGCATCGGGTTCGGCAGCCAGTACGACCCAGGCTTCCGTTTTGCCGCCGTCTTTAGGGCTCCATTGCTTTGCCTGTTGATCGTTCGGATGAACCTGGATCGACAGGTTCTGGTTTGCATCGAGTAGTTTGATCAGAAGTGGAAAGCGGGTAGCAGGATTGGCACGCTGTTCGGCTGCAATAGTATCGCGTAGCGTGATATTTCCATCAGTCTGCAATAGGCTCTCATGGCGTGGATGATCACTCAGCAGCCACGCTTCGCCGATTGGATTCTCACACACGGTTCCATCCAGCAAAGTACTGAGATGATAGCCGCCCCATGGCATTGCTCGAAGCCAGGGTTTCAGAATGATTGGAGAAGCCGGCATCATCGCCACATATCCTCGTCGGCAAAGGGATGAAATGCCTTGTTCTTCGGCTTGGGACGAGACTTAAGGACAGCATCAGCCAGGAAGATGTCCGACTTGGCGGTGATCTTGAAATTGGAGAGATCGCTGGGCACGATGAACACCGGGTGGCCTAGGGCCTCGACGAGCTGTGCATCGTCCGTGGCGGCAGGATGCTTGCTTCTTTCAGCGTAAGCCTTCAGAATCAACTCTTTCCTGAACACCTGCGGCGTTTGTGCCATCCATAGATGTTCACGAGAGACTGTGGCTTCGATCTGATGATCTGTCTTTGACCGCTTCAGAGTATCATTGACCGGAGCAGCGAGGATGGCGGCACCATATTGCTCCGCAGCGGCAAACACCTCGTCAATCATTTTCGCAGTCGCACAGGGGCGGGCGGCATCGTGAATGGCAACCAACTCCACGTCGTCAGCAACCTGGGCAAGTCCGTTGGCAACCGAATCTGAACGCCGCACTCCTCCTAATAAGAGCTGAACATTCATGAACGCCAGGTTAGGCCCATAACGACGCCTGACATTCTCCTCATCATCGTCGGCGATTACGCGAATCGTTTGAACGACGTCTTTACGACTGACAAACAAATCGGCAGCCCGCATCCAAACGGCCCGGCCGTCAATATCGGCGTAGGGCTTTTTGATCTCCCCTTTAAAGCGACTTGATTGGCCGGCGGCCATCAGCAAGACACCGATTTTCCTCATCGTGATACCTCAAAAGAAAACGGGCTATGAGTGATCATAGCCCGAAAAGGTATTCCAGGTGAAGCGTTATTTCTTGTTTGATATCTTGTCTCGTGTTCTGTCTACCTTAACCGAAGGCGAGATGAGGTCATCGAATGGTCCGCGCTCGTTTTCTACCAGATCTTCGACCCAGTCGATATTAACTACCACATCGCTGGGTATGAAGATGGAAGGAAAACAGAGACTATATGGAGTTGCTGCCGTCAACAAGCTGTTGCTAAGCGCCTGTTTCAAGACCCAGGTATGGTACTCTGCTTGAAGCCGGGCGGGAGCCAGGTTTCGTGCGATGGTACGCATGTACTTCTCCTGAAGATCAAGGAAATCACGTTGTACCGTTTCATCAGTGCCATAGACGGACAGTTGGTTGCTCACAGTCGGCGTTACCTGGATAAGCACCGAAGGAAATCCAGGAGCCAGCAAGGACAGCCGCAAAGCCAATTGATCGTGAACCTCCATGGGCTTCCGGAATCCGATACTTAGTAGCCCAATGGCGCGCTGATAATTTGCGATTGAAACCGGCCAATCGGAGTATCTTTCTTCGGCAACGTACTTAGACCGTGCGGCTTCGCGGTAAACATCAGTCTTGAGAAATCCTGTTGTCTCCATCCAGTAATCGAATCGGCAAGTCTTTCGCAATCTGGCCCAGTTGCTCATGAAGACAAGTGCCTTGTAGTTCTTCAAAGCATTTTCGTATTCAGACGGATTGGTGTCTTTCAAGAAGATAGACGGTCCTCTCTGCTCCTCGGCATTTTCCTTGTACTTATCCATGAACTGCTTGGCTTTTGCGGTCAGTTCGGCTATCTTCGATTGTGGCTGGTCAAGATTGCAGGCAATTCCCAACTCGTGCCACATGGAGTTGGCTTTTTCCGCGGTGATCTGTGCCTCTTCAGGCCAGCCTTCACTGTACAGTTCCACGGCGCTTCTAGCCTGCGTCTGCGCTGGTTTTGCGCGGAAAACCATGCTGTGCATGTGCTTATGCACGCGGGTGTATTTGCTTTCTTGTGGTGAGACATCTTCAGATAGTTCGGTCTTCGGAGGAGGCAGCATTTCCGTTGAGAACTCATACCACATTCGCGCGATGTCCAATCCGTCCTGGTAGATTTCTTTGTCTGCCACTTTGCCAATGTGTTCACGATCTGCCATGTTGGGCCAACGCGGCCATGGGTCGTTTGCGAGCTTCAAGCCGCCACCATCATCATCTTTCCAAAGGCAGGGGACATCCTTGTATTCTTCAAGAAAAGCCAGAAGATCACGATTGAGAGTATCATCATCGCCCTCAGGAATGTTTTGCAGCTTTCGAACGCGTCTGACAAAGCGAGGATACTGTGATTTGAACTGCTCGAGTTTTTCTGGATTATTTCTAAGAGAAGAAGGAAGTCGTTGATACAGTGGGATGCAGCTGAGATGCAGGAGAGGCCGATAGGTATCTTTTTCGTCAGCGAAGTACATCTTTCCAGAGAGATATTGTCCAACGAGTGACCGCATCTCGGGGTCACCAATCGTACGAAGTTCATCTGGACTGTTTGGATCAAAGAGTTTCAGCCGATTAACTTCTTCCCCGTTGGCCAGCCAGCGTAATCCCTTGGAGACGTAAAAGTATTTGTCCTGAATACGATCAAATTCAACAGAGACATTGTAGGCTAGATTCCATCCCTGATATTGCCATGGCCCTTTGTAGTGAGGTTGCAATTTAGTTAAGGCCGTCAGAATAAGTTCGAGTTGCTTGTAATCATGCTTATCCTGGAGGCTGTTAACTTCCCACCAGAGACCGCAGACGAGCGGCCCCCGGAAGCTGGAAAGAACAAACCGGGAGATCGAGCCGCCCATGTCCACCTTGCCGAGGTTGGTTTCACTGATGTCGTAGCGGCTAGCTGCGCGATCAATAACGAGCAACTTGTGGGCATAGGCTGTGCCCAAAAGCAAGACGATGGCGAGAAGATAAAAGACTTTGCGTTGCCTGATTCGTTGGTATGCAGTGGCCATGGGTGGGGCTCTTGGTTAAGTCGTCAGTTTGCAATTTCACGTCCGCTAAGCAGGAAGTAGCCCAGCAACAGTAAGGGGAACGAGTACATCACAAGTCTTAGGAAAGCCGCAATCATTTCATTCATGGGTATGCTAAATCCTTCCGCAACAAACAATTTGCGATCGTAAATATCAACATCTGGCAAAGCAGCGTGGATCAGCTTAAAGAAATAGCGTGTTGAACTATCCAACGCAACGACTGCACGAGTTGCAGTAGAATCTTGCAATTGGGTGACCATATTCTCTTTGTTGGCCAGACGATATGCAGACTCAAAGACGCGGCCTCCCGGACGATTAACGGGATCATCTGGTTGCGCCTGTTCATCGATGTATTTTAAGATGGCAGGTTGTCCCAGAATAATAATAAGGATGGTCACCAAGAGGCTGATGGGGGCATTCAGATACGTCGAGAGCACCGTGCCGAGAATGACCACCAGAATCATGAAGAACCAAACTCCGATCATGCCTTTATAAAAATTCCAGACCCAGTTTCCTTCTTGCAGCAAGAGGTACAGATTCCGCTCAGCTACACCAAGGTACTGTGAACTGGCTCTACAATTGATGTGAACTTCGAGGACAGCTCCCGGGGGGCTGTCGGCCATGATACTGCCCGGGAAGGAGACCCTGGTTGGCTCACCTTCGTCATAGACCCTTGCAGGTTTTGGGAGTTCATAGTAACCGAACTTCCGAGCTTTCTCGTCTGGTGTCAGCGGGAGGCCGGTTTTAGGATCACGCGCATTGCGATACTCTTCAAACTTATTATTCCATTTCTTACTGTTCACGAAATAGAACTGAACGGGAACGCCTTCTTCCACCTTATCGCCGCCTTTGCTGGTGCGGAAGATATCAAAAGTGGATTCCACCAAGACTTTGTCTTGCCTGGCGATTTCAGCCGGAAGATTTGGGAAAAACCAGATCGCCTCTTGTGAAGTTCCGCCTGCCAGGTATTGGAAGTACTCCCATACACGGCCAATACTACTTCTTCCCCGCTCAGCAAAAATGGTTTTACCCTGCTCATCTATCTCTCTGAATCGAAGTGCGCCATTAGCTACATTGCGGGCACGAATAGTCTTGGCTACTTCCGGGTCTACTCCACGCGCGACATAAATCAGGCTGATTGAAGCAGCGATGAAAAGAATCAGCGTCATCAGGAATACCAGGCCCAGGATACGTCCCAGCATGATTTCGAGCTTCTGGACAGGCTTGGTCACCACAGTAAAGATGGTTTGTTGTTTGATATCGGTTGGCAGGCTAAAACAGGCCAAGATACCTGTCGTGACCAGTACCATGGTGGTGACAACGTAAAAGACCAGATTAATGTACTGCTGCCATTGGTCTGCCTTCTTATCTGTGGTGATGAACCAGCTGGCAAAGAGAATCACCACGCCAAGAATGAGAAACACCCAGAGTACTTTTCGTCGTATCGCTTCTTTGATGCTGAAACGGGCAATGGCAACGAGTCGTCTGGGGCTGAAACGAAAGACATCAAACAGGAATTCAATCGAGAGAGTTAATAGCGCCAGACCACAGAAAAAGTTGATGATGGCGTGTGTGATGAGAGTAACCGGGGTATTGTCCTTCTTGACGATGTCAAAAGGATCGAAAAAGTCGCCGGTTACGAACAATTGATAAAAGAAATAAGCCAATCCCACGGCGAAAGAGATGCCGGTTAAGCCTAGCAGTATCCAGAAGACTCGGGCCCGCCAGTTATTTCCACTACCTTCGGAGTCCAGGCGGCCAGTGATGCCGTAGGGAACCCACTTTCCGTCGCGCAAGGCGGCTTTGAGGATGAACCAGAGCCCCCAGATGAAGAGGATGATAACAGAACCTATTCCAGCCTTGCGCAGCCACAATTCGCCATATTCCCACATGCGTTGCAGGTCTGGAAAGTTTGTTTCGACATTAAAAGCTGCAAACATCATGGCTATTCACATGGGGGGTGGACAGGTTTCGAACTCTAAAAGTAGTTCCAAGTATTAGGTCTTCTGGTGCTCTGCCTTGCGTTCGCCGGGCGGCAGGTAGCGACGGCCGGGACGGGCCTTGCTGTCTTCGACGATTCGAAGGAATAGGTCTTCCAGGGTAGTTGTGGGATGATCGAGCTTATCCACTTCGCCTCCGTGTTTTTTGATAATCTCGGAGAGATCTCGGCGTAGACCATCAGTTATCTTCATGCCGCGAGCAGTCAACTGCACCATCTCTTCCACTTCGAGCAGTTTGTCAACGGAGCCCAGTTCCTGCAACTCGCCGTCGAAGAGAATGGCAATCCGGTCGCAGACATCCTGCACATCTTCCAGGCGGTGACTGCACATGAGGATCGTCTTGCCTTGATTTCGCAGTTCGAGAATGAGATTCTTCATCCACTTGGTGCCAATCGGATCGAGACCGGAGGTCGGCTCATCAAGGATAACCAGGTCAGGATCGTTAATCAGCGCCTGCGCCAGACCGATACGCTGCCTCATCCCTTTGGAGTATTCTTTCAGGGTTCGCTTTTTGTCCCTGGCCAAGCCGACTTTGTCAATCAACTCAGCGGCACGCTGGCGACGTACATCGGCGGGAATGTTAAACAAGCGGCCATAGAAATCGAGCGTTTCTTCAGCTGTTAGAAACCGGTAGAGATACGACTCTTCAGGAAGGTAGCCGATGCGTTCATTCTTCTGAACATTGGTACCCGGTTTGCCGAAAACCAGGCCTTCGCCTTCGGAGGGGAACAAGAGCCCCAAAAGCAGTTTGATGGTGGTGGTCTTGCCGGAACCGTTAGGCCCGAGCAGCCCGAAGACTTCACCCTTCTTGATGTCGAGGTTCAGAGAGCGGAGGGCCTGCTTCTTCTTTCGGCCCCAGAAGTCGAGATAGACTTTGCTCAAGTTGCGTGTCTCGACGACGATTTCCTGACTCTTTGCTGTCGTATTTTCCGCCATGAGATTTCCCTTTACGCAACCCAGACCAGCCGCTTGTAAACGTAACGTAGGATGAGAAGATATAGGCTATACGCAGCCCATCTGAAATTCGTTCGATTACCCCAGTGCATCTGGGTAACCAGTGAATAAAACATCCTAAGTCAATGGCTTGTAAGAGTATGATGCCAGTGTCATCATAAAGATCGCTTCGAGGGAAGCAAGCAGGGCCAGGCTGTTCAAAGTAGCCTGGATTCATGATGTTAACCATCCCATTCGGACAGGCAGAAGAGCATGCAGCCCAGCAACTTATTCGGCTTGGTATTTCAGAAGATCTAGGTCAGGAAGGCGATATTACCAGCCAGGCCGTGATTCCGCAAAGCCTCAAGGGTAAAGCAACTTTTGTTGCCCGGGCCCCTGGGGTTCTCTCGGGAACGCCCATTATCCAGATGGTTTGTAGCGCTATTGATCCCAGACTTCAACTGGAACTGCTAACCGCTGATAGTTCTGTTCTTCAGCCAGAGCAGCCCATCGCCACAATGGCCGGTTCGATGCGTAGCGTCCTGGCTGTGGAACGAATGGCCCTCAACTTCCTGCAGAAGCTCTCCGGTATTGCTACCCAGACGAGCAAGTATGTGGAACAAGTCAAAGAGACCAAATGCCAGGTGCTTGATACACGCAAGACCACACCCGGTTGGCGCGTGTTGGAGAAATACGCTGTCCGCTGTGGAGGCGGGCAAAATCACCGAATGGGCTTGTTCGATGCCATCATGATCAAGGACAACCACTTGGCCGGGCTCAGGCATCATGGCACACCGCTGGCCGAAGCAGTCAAACAGGCAAGAGCTGCGGTGGGGCACAAGGTCATCGTCGAGGTGGAAGTGGAGTCTATTGAACAATTGAACGAGGCTTTGGCCGCACACCCTGACGTGATCTTGCTCGACAACATGAAAGTTGACATGCTGCGTCAGGCTGTTGTCATACGCAACCGAACAGCCTCGCAAACCCGACTGGAAGCTTCGGGAGGGATTACCCTGGCAACCTTGCGAGAGGTTGCCAGGGCGGGGGTCGATTGTGTCAGCGTGGGTGCATTGACCCACTCTGCCCCGGCACTCGATATTGCGCTCGATTATCAAGAGTGATAGTTATGCCAATTGGCCAACACACGATACACTTGAAACAGGTCACCAGCACTAACGATATTGCCTGGGCATATACCGGCGATAAGAAGAATCATGGCCTGATGGTGGTTGCTGATGAACAAACCGCTGGTCGAGGTCGACGAGGTGATGTCTGGGTATCTCCACCAGGATCAGCGTTGTACATGTCGATATTGCTTCATCCCGAACTGGCGATCCGCCGCCCGGTGATGTTGACCATCTGGGCTGGTCTGGGGGTATGCCAAGTCATTCAGAAGGCGCTTTCCATCAAGCCACAACTCAAGTGGCCCAATGATGTTCTCATTGATGGCAAGAAAGTCAGTGGTATCCTGGTGGAGCAACGACAAGAGTGGTTCGTCGTCGGAGTCGGCCTGAATGTCAATGTGCCTGTGCAGCATTTCCATGCCGCTAGTGTGCATCAAGCAGGTTCGCTCCAGGACTTTACTAAACACGTGTTGAACCGATCTGAAGTGCTTTCGGCGTTACAATCAGAGTGGAATCAACTCTTTACCCTCCTGGTGACCGGAAAGACCGAGCCTATACTGGAACTTTGGAAAAAGTACAGCGGTCTTGTCGGACACTCAGTCAATCTGGAAGCACATGGCAAACAAGAAGTTGGTACTCTTCACACATTGCGGTGGGAGGAGATTGTCATTGAAAGTGAAGGCAAATTATTTGCTTTCCAGCCTGAAGCGGTGACCAGACTGGTAACAACTTGAGCTGTTATGACTTCGATGCATTCTGGGTGGCAGACACGAAAGCCATGCGTAGTTCGTAGAGCAAAGCCGTCAAAGTGTTATGCTCGCTCACTTCCAAGTTGCCCTTGGTCTTCTGCTCCACCACTTCGAGCAGATCGATGTAGAACTTCGCTTCATTGAGGTTGGGCTGATGGTTGGGCATACTGATCATGCCCAAATTCAGCATGGCCGGCATTGCCAGAGAATTGATCAACACCTCGAACGAAGCGGTCGGTAACGGTGGCGGTTTCTTGATTTTTTCCTGTTCCAGTTTAGCTTCCAGGCTCTCTTTTTCCTGTTGTGCTTCCTGCTTCCAATCCTCGTCGATGATGATTTTCTTTGTGGTATCGCTCATCTTGGTATCTTCCTCTGGTTCACAGTGTATTATACAGGGGTGATCTTGAGGTTCACGGAGCTTTTGCACTGTTTCGACTCTCTTTCCGTAACTCTTCTTGTATTCGTGGGTTAAATCGGAAACAATAGAATCTTACAGGAGAATGATCATGCGGAACTGCCTTGTCTTACTCGCATCCCTTTTGTTGATTGTGCCTTTCCCCATTTGTGCTGACGACTCCACCGACTTGAAACAGTTGTTGATTGATCTGAAGACCAATGAAGGGGTCAAAAAACGTAAGGCGGTCAAGCAGATCACCATTATGGGGTCGGCCGCCAAAGCAGCCGCACCATCTTTGATTAATCTGCTTGAGCGAGATCGTGACGCACTGGTTCGCCGTGGGGCCGCCGAGGCCCTGGGGGTGGTGGGAGGCGATGCGAAACCGACCATTGCCGCTTTAGCTAAGGCGATGAACGATAGCGATCTGGAAGTGATGACTGTCGCCTCCGTCTCGCTCAGCAAGTATGGGAAGCAAGCCGTCCCTGTTCTTCAGGAAGCCTTGGCTGATAAGGATAACCAGGTACGCCGTCATGCTGCCGAGGCTTTGGCTAAGATCGGCCCCGATGCCAAAGATGCTGTACCCGATCTGCTCAAAGCCTACCAATCAGAGGGCAAGCAGATGAAACGCAACACGAACACTGTCAAAGCCAGCTTTGTTGAAGCTCTGGGGGCGATTGGCCCTGATGCTAAGGAAGCCATCCCCATTTTCGAGGCGTTCCTGGCCGAACGTAATCCAGATCGGGAACTTCGTCGTGTTATTACAGAAGCCATGCGTAAAATAAAGAAGTAGTTGAATCGTGCTTATGGAGAAGTTGAAACGTGGATTCACGGCTGACGTCACTGAGGGATCAAATCGATCTGCTGAAAGTCATTGGTTATTTGAACTTCTCCAATGGCAAACCCGACGCTCGTTTTCAGAAGGCCTGGAACCAGGCTCAGGCCTTTGTTGCCGGAATTGATCCTGTTCAACCATGGTTGACGTTGTGCCAATGGCTGTTGGAACAATGCGACATCGTTGCAACGCAGGGCGGCAGCGCATTTCAAGATGTAACTCAGGCCAAAACAGTATTGTCGTTGCTGCCAGGCCATGTCATACCTGCCTACAAAGCCTTTCACAAAGATATTCTGGGCCATCTCAGTGATTCCGAGCTTCTGCAGCCATTCTTCGTTGCTCGTATGATCGAGTGCCTGTTGGCTTCCGGTGGCAATTGGGAACAAAGGGACAAGATCATCCCCGCAGTGATCGATAAACTCAACGATTTCCTCGGCTACCGTCCGATAGCAACGCTGGAAAACAAGCGGTTGGGCGAACCTTATGCTCATGAGCGATTTCGTCCGATTCCGGTCTATCTACGTGATGCCGGGGTAGGTAACGGACGACACCAGAAGCTAATTCAAGAAGCGATCAGTATTTTGCAAGCGATACCGGCCGATCTACTCGACGAAGCCTCGTTCGATCTGGCAAGGCTCGAAGAATGGGCCTACGATCCTCGCTGCTATGATCATTCGCATCCCGCCAATCGCCGGCCCAATTATGTCTTCGGAGAATGGGATCCTCAATACCTCGATCTATCAGGCGAGTATCGTCGATATGTATCACGAGAAATCACGCTTCAGATTCTGCTGCAACGGTTGGAAACCGATAACGCCAGCCTCCGCCAGGAGTATGTCAAGGAAGCGGGTATCGTGTTGGCGGGCACGGTACTCATGGCCTCAGCCATGAGTGGCCGGGGGCCGGGGAGCTACGATTCAACGGTCAAGCTCTCGACTTTGGTACCCCGCATTGCCAAGCTTCGCGACAACTATTACACCTATTGTTTCGGCATGATGACCGGCCCGCACAAGAAGCGGCTCGAAGAAGAATCGGAACGGCTGCGACAGCCTTTCGGGGGCGCTCGGCAATGGCTCAATCAAGCGATCACCAAACATCGTGCTGCCCAGTTGCAGGCTCGTCACATCGCATATTTTCTAACCGAGCTAAGCGCTCAAGATGCTGCTCTGGATCGTCTTGCCTCCACGACGCCTATTTCAGATAAGTTCCAGGTTGGCATTTCAGGGCTGCTTTCAGAGATTGATATTGCCATTGAAACAAATGATCTGGCCAAGGCGGCGCAATTTCTTGTCACTTTAGATGAGATTCTACATCGAGGCATCGAGTGCGGCGCTCTGGCTGACCCGTGGAACGCACTGGGGTTCCACGGACAGTTCCCCATCTTCCAGTCGATGGAAGACGCCATACTCGACCATCGCCTCATCGAGTTATGCGAGATCATGGAATCGTCGTTCGGTCTTGCCGGTCGGGTTATTTGTGAGGCAGCGGCTGCGGGGCAGCAGGAGATCGCCAAGCAAGCCAGGAAAAGCGCGGAACGACTTGCCCTGTGGTGGGATCAGTATGCCACATTTGAAGTCTCTGATCTGCCACGGGTAGCCGGTGAAGAATCGATCCATGCCACGCTGGAGGTCGCTGAAGCCCTGGCCCACTGGCATCAACAGGGTGAAACCACGGGCGACCTGGCGTTCTGGCGTCAGCATCTCCATCGGTTCAAATCAGCTTCATCGTTCTCGATCGTAGTCGATGTGCTCCTTCACCGGGGCGACTACGCCGCCGTGATGGCGCTACTCATCAATTGGCTCAGTCATGCTTCCGAAGTACCGTTGGAAGACGGACGACAGAGCTACTTCGACCTCATGCTGCACTGGACCCTAGAGGTATTGCAGTCGCCCAAGCTCAAGTCATCAGAGCGCTGGAAACTGCTCAAGCGATTCCTTGACCTGCTCGAAGCCAACGCGGAAGAGTATTGGGATTTGAGCAGCATCGAACTGAAGACAGATGCGCCGACTTCCAAAGATGACAACCCTTACGCAGCCGCCTATGAAGGCATGGAATATCGGGACAGCACCGATGATGGTGTCGAAGGCAGCCTGGCCGATGATGAACCGACCGCTCAGCTTGGCGTCGATTTTCCTTTGGAATCTCAGTCTGAGGCAATCACGCAACGCATCCGCTTCCTCGCCCATGTGGCTCATCTCTGGCGGCTCCTCGCCCGACAGGCGGAACAGTTCGAGGGGCAGAAGAACCTGCACGAATCGCTCACGAGCTGGTGGCAGACTTCCGTCCAGCAGCGCGAACGACTGATGCCCCTACTTCAACAGATTCAGAACTGTGTCGTGCCTGAACCGCTGGGCAACCAGGCTTCGATGATGGAATATGATCGGCAGCGAAATCTCAAGGAACGGGTACTCGAAGCAGGCGTCTCGGCAGCCCTGGATGTGGCAATGGCGGAACGCTCGTTGCTCTCAGCCAGTTATGCCATGCAGAAGGCTGATGTGCCCAGCACCGATGCTGACGATTGGGAACGTCATGCGGTGCAACTGGAGAACCTCACCTGGCGCGGCAAGGTCAACAAGATCAGCCCCCGGTTGGAGGTGTTCCTCAAAGCGCTCCGCCACGTCTCTCTGCTCTACCGGCCGCTTGATGCCGGTGGGCAGCTTGAGGATATCTACAAGACCCGTTCCGCACAGACGATCTTGCGCGACCTGGTCACCACCCTGCCCCGACTGGGGCTGGTGCAGGACACCTACAAAGTACTGATGGTTGTTCGTGATCTGGAACGATCTCAATCCGTTCAGGGCAGGGTTGTCACCGAGTTCAATCGCCTCTTTGAGTTTGCCATGAGCGGGTTGACCATCAGCGTGGCCCGCTCTTCGACCTACTGGTCCCCCACGCCGTCGCCGGGCAAGCTGGTGCAGTTGCTCGATCAACTGGCCAAGCCGTTCCTGGTGCTGTGGATTGACCACAGCCATTCGGTGCGGCTCTCCAGCCTCGAAGCGGTACATGCCGACGAAGATTGGACCGAGCTGCGCGAGTTCATCCGCAAGTTCGGTTCAGACCTGTTCCACCCCAAGTTCATGACCCTCGCCAATCTGCGGGCTATCCTGAGCCGGGGCGTTAATACTTACCTTGACTATCTCAAGGAAGAGGCAGGGCTGACTCATGATGATGATCCGAGCGCAGGCACTAAGCTGCTCAATGCTCTGCAACGAAATCGTATTTCCCGAGATACCGCAGTCAGGCTCCTGGAACTGGTGCTGAAGGCTATCGTTGAGAACTATGAAGAGTACAAGGACTACAACGCCACTACGACTCAGTCTGACTATGGTGAGAACCTCTTTCGGCTAGTCTCGTTCCTGCGGCTCAAAAGCACCTATGAACGGCATCTCTGGAACATCAAGCCGTTGATCTGGATACATGATTCGCTGGCTCGTGAAGGGCATGATGCGGCAGCGTTGTTATGGAAGCAGTCGATTGTTCGCATGACTGCGGACATCGCCCGACGGCATGTGGAACACCTGCGTGAGTTGCAGGCCGAGCATGGCATGCAACTTCGTACCGTCGCTGACCTTGTTGAGGAAAAGCTGGTGGCACCGCTCGATGTGGATCGTCTGACAGCACTGGTTGCTCCAGCAGTCAATGAACTGAAAGAAACTCGATTGGACAAGGAGAACGAGTCAGGCAGGGATCTTGAGGTCAAGTTCGGTGCTTTGCAGTCTCTACTAGCTGCTATTGATATTCAAGCCAAGACGACAAGCGGATCAGGGCTGGATGTGCCGGCCTGGATACGCAAGCTGGAGCAGGAAGGTGATTTTGTATTCGATCAGCAGTCGTTTGAAAAAGCCCTGGAAGTGCCTTTTCATGCCGTCAGCGAGGCTGATTTAGAGGCACAACTTACCAATTGGGATGTTGGGCATAGCGAGACCGGCCTGCTTCCGGGATGAATGAGGAGAACTCCGCTCGACCTCGCCTGTTTCACTGCTACAATACCCGTTGAACCAGGATGGGAGAAACGGGCATGGCGAAGCACATATTCGTGACTGGCGGCGTGGTAAGTTCTCTTGGCAAAGGCATCACCTGCGCCTCAATGGGAATGCTTCTGGAACGGCGTGGCGTGAAGGTGCGCCTACAGAAGTTTGATCCCTATCTGAATGTTGACCCAGGCACAATGAACCCCGCTCAGCATGGCGAGGTATATGTTCTTGATGATGGCACTGAAACCGACCTTGATCTGGGCCATTACGAACGTTTCACCAATACTGAACTGGATCGCCATAGTAATTATACCTCTGGCCGCATCTATCAGACGATCATCAACAAGGAGCGGCATGGCGACTACTTGGGGCAGACGATTCAGGTGATTCCCCACGTCACCGACGAGATCAAACGCTGCATTCACATGATGGCCAAGCCCGATACAGATGTCGTCATCACGGAAATCGGCGGTACAGTTGGCGACATCGAAGGGCTACCTTTCCTCGAAGCCATTCGCCAGTTCGCGCTGGATGTAGGCAAGCACAACTGCATGTACATTCACCTGACACTGGTGCCTTACCTGAAAGCAGCCCAGGAACTTAAGACCAAGCCCACACAGCACTCGGTTGGTATGCTTCGGCAGATCGGTATCCAGCCCGATATTCTGGTCTGTCGGACGGAGCGCGAACTGTCGGACGACATGCTGAAGAAGATCGGTTTGTTCTGTAATGTTGAAAATCGCGCTGTCATTGCCGAGAAGGATCGCGATTTCAGCGTATATGAAGTGCCCATCAGTTTGCATGAAAAGAAGCTGGACGACCTGATCATCGAGAAGTTCGGAATGGCACAGGCAACTCAGCCTCCCAATCTGGATGACTGGCTCAAGATGCTTTCAAAACTCAAGAACCCGACCCACGAAGCGAACATTGCCGTGGTCGGCAAGTACATGGAGACACATGATGCCTATAAGTCGATCTATGAATCCTTGATGCATGCCGGTATCGCCAACAGTACAAGAGTACGCATCACCAAAGTCGATGCTGAAGACTTAGAAGACGAACAACGAGCAGACAGCAAGTTGAATGGAATGGATGGCATCCTTGTGCCGGGCGGTTTTGGTGACCGTGGGATTGAAGGTAAGATTGTCGCCGTCAAGTATGCACGTGAGAATAATATACCTTTCTTCGGGGTGTGCCTGGGCATGCAGTGTGCCACCATTGAGTTTGCAAGAAATGTGCTGGGGCATAAGGATGCCAACAGCACCGAGTTCACCGATGATACCCGATCACCGGTAATCTGCATGATGAGCGAGCAGGAAAAGGTGACCGATTTGGGTGGCACGATGCGGTTAGGCAAGTATCCCTGTGAACTGCTCCTGGGCAGCAAGGCTTATGAAGCTTACGGCAAGGTCTCCATTGTGGAGCGCCATCGTCATCGATATGAGTTCAACAATCAATTTCGATCCGAATACACCGATAAGGGCTTCATCTTGTCGGGCCTCAGCCCGGATGGCAAGCTCGTGGAAGTGATCGAACTCAAGAATCATCCATGGTTCGTGGCTGTGCAATATCACCCGGAGTTCAAATCCAAGCCAACGCAAGCTCATCCACTGTTCCGGGAGTTTGTGCGGGCAGCACGGGATCGCCGCAAGGTACAATCAGGAATAGTCTCGGAAGCGACGACGACAAGCGCTGCACTCAACGGGTCAGTCAAGGAGGCGAAACCGGTCGTGGAACAGCGCAGCGCTTCTTATTCTTGCTAAGTAACCTAACAAAAGTCATTAGGCGACATAGACATTCTTGTCCGTGCCGGCCAGACAAGAATGTCTGGCCCATCACCTAATTTCTACAGCATCAGAATGTAGTCTTCTACTTCGGAATGCGAAATGTCAGGGTCGTCCAGAACGATTCCCAATCGTAATCCGCTGCTTTTGCTCGGGTCATGTGAGTCAGCCGAATGGTCATCAGCCCGGTCTGGCTGATGGGGATGAGTGCTTCACCTTTTGCATTCGTCCTGACAGTGCCGCTTGGTTCTTCGCCATCGCCGGGCACATCCCAGCCGAGGTGAGCATCGGCCAGAGGCCTCTGATCGAATAAGACTTTAACAGGCAACGTTTCGCAGACTTTCAATTGGAACGGATTGCGGAGCGGAACAATCTCTAGTGGCAGTCCTACTGTTCGACACGGATTACCCTCTTTGCCGTCGCCAACCTGCAATAGTGTCTTCGGAGATTTGGAATAGCGTTCTCGTCCAGGTTGCCCCAAGGCGCTTTCCTTGTGCCTCATCAGATAAATGTGGGGGAGACCATCAGCGACGTGATAGTGATTGAACTCCTCAGCACTCAGCGTGATGAGCTTGGGTTCTGTAGTCACCGCAGCAATATAGATGCCTGGTCTGTTGGGGGTGTAATCCAATAGTCCCGAAAGCTCTTCCTTTCCCCTGGCTACCAGAGCCGTTTCTTTTCCGTCAGGCAGGATCACAAACCGCCGCGTAAACTGGTTTGGGTTGGGGGCATGAACACTGATGGGGAACTCCATTCCGGAATGTGCTCGAATAGTAAAGGGGATATTGACCTTAGCAAGTTCAGGCGGGATGAGCCATAAATCATGCCCAAAGCAATCCGTATTGAATACGAGTGCGAAGAGGGGAGTGATTAGACCAACCAACCATGAGGTGCGGAAAAGAATCATATGCCATACCCTGTATGGAGGTGATGTGCCAGATCGGCAGGTGAACCTGCTACAAAACTAACATAATCTTGTTATGATGGTGGAACAGGGTTAGCGTATTGAACAGAGAAATTGTATTGTGTAGTGCGAACAGGAGTGGGCAGGGAATGTTGATTGGCACTAAGATAGGTCCGTTTAAAGTAGAGAAAGAGCTCGGTAGCGGAGCTATGGGGACGGTCTATCGTGCGACATTTTCCAAAGAAGATGGAAAGATGCGACGGGTAGCCATCAAGGTCATTGCTCCCGGCCTCGGGGATAATGAACGCATTCAGGCACGTTTTGAACGAGAAGCGGCGATCCTGAAACAGCTCAAGCATCCCAATATTGTCAGGCTGCTGGCTACCGGAAAGATTCAGGGCCGACCGTTTTATGCGATGGAGTTCATCGAAGGCTACGCTCTTGACCATCAGCTGGCGACTAAGGGCCGGGTTCATTGGGAAAAAATGATCGAACTGGGGAAGCAGATATGTGCTTCGCTCCAGCATGCTCATGATCATGGAATTATTCACCGTGACCTGAAACCCTCTAATTTGATGCTCGATAAGAACGGCGTACTTAAGCTCACCGATTTCGGCATAGCCAAAGACAGCGACATGTCGGGCCTGACTTCGGCCAATTCGACAGTGGGCACAGCCGCGTACATGTCTCCCGAACAATGCCGGGGCGAACGAGATTTAACGCCGAAGTCTGATCTGTATGCCCTGGGCATCGTGTTCTATGAACTGTTGACAGGTCGCAAGCCATTCAGTGCTGAGAATGCGATGGACATGTTCATTCAACATGTTTCGGGAACTTTCGAACGTCCGGCCCGGCTTGTTATGGATATTCCTCCGTGGCTTGATACTCTCGTCTGCCAGCTCATGGAGAAAAAACCGGAGCATCGCCCTGCTGATGCCCGCACCGTCTCTCAGGCTCTCGATGAAGTCAAGCAGCGAGTCGAATCGCATAAAAGCCTGGGGATGGAACTGGCCGGCAAGGTGGCCCGCAAAGGCGAGGGCAAGGACAAGCAGTTGGCCGAGGACATTGTCGTCGGCAAGAAGATCAGAAAGAAGAAGGAGAAGGCTCGGACAGAATTCCGCAAGACGATGCTCTCTGCTGCAGGAATCAGTCTCTTGTTGATTGCTGTCATCATAGCACTGTTCTATGCGTTACAACCACCTTCAGCCGCGAACATGCTTTCATCAGCAATGAAGTTGATCGACAAGCATGATGCGGCTTTAAGCGAACCCAAGCCCAATTACACCAACGTGTATCAATATTGGGATGATGCCAATCGCGAGTTGGAAAAGTTGGCGGCCAAGTATCCTGACAGCAAGGAAGCTGTGCAAGCCAGAGATCGATTAGACTATCTACAGGCCGCGCACTACTACCGCATGGGCAAGGAAAAGATGGAGATCGAACCAGCCTCCCATTGGGGTGATGCCTTTAAACGAGGTTATGAGAGGCTTTATGAACTAAAGACGCCTGGAGCCAAACCCTTCATTGATAAAGCACGAAAAGAGATGATGGAGTACCATGCCCCGTATCTGCTGGCTGAAGGCAAGAGCAAGGCAGATCCGAATAATGAAGCGGGTTGGATCGAGGCCAATAAGAAGCTGGGAATGCTGGTTCAGTTCTATCCCGAATCGCCCCAGGCGGCTGAAGGCAATGACATCCTGATCCGTATCCTGGCACATCAGGACGCGCTGGCGAAGCTCAAGAAGAACATATTAAACGACAGCGAGTGGAAGCGAACCGCCAGCAAATATGAATACCAGGCGGTAGTTGCTCTGAATGATGAACTGCAGGGACATCCGGAGCTGGCTCTTCCGAAATGGCAATCTCTTCAGCAGCAGGGTCACAAAGAGCTTGAAGACAAATCAAAAGATGTTGACCGTCCGGAATATCGTCGATGGATATTGTTGGCCGACGCCAAGCTGGCAGCTTATTCCAAGACAGGAAACAAATAGCGAGTACTCAATCTTTTCCACGTCCTCTCATCATATCATAAGCAGCCAGGGCTTTGGTTCGGGATTCAGCATGCAAAACGATGGGGCGTGGATAAGTTTTTCCCAGCGTTAATCCAGCATCGTAGAGTATCCCAGCCGGCGATGTCCACGGCGCATGAATATATCTGGCAGGCATTTTTGCCAATTCCGGCACCCATCGCCGAACATAAGTTCCATCTGCATCGAACCGCTCGCCCTGTTGCATAGGGTTAAAGATGCGAAAGTACGGAGCAGCATCAGCACCGCAACCGGCGGTCCATTGCCAGCCGAGAGTATTGCTGGCCAAGTCGGCATCCACGAGAGTGTCCCAGAACCACTCGGCCCCGCGCTGCCAGGGAATGAGTAGATGCTTGACCAGGAACGAAGCGACCACCATGCGAATACGGTTATGCATCCATCCTGTCGTCCAGAGTTGCCGCATGCCGGCATCAACGATGGGATAACCGGTTTGTCCTTTCTGCCAAGAACGGAGCAGCTTTGCATTGTCTTTCCACGGGAACCTGGCGAACTCTGACCTGAGTGGCTGCGTGGGAGTCTGCGGGAAGTGATAGAGCAGATAATAGGCAAACTCACGCCAGACGAGTTCCTTGAGATAGACTTCTGACTGACGCTGAAACTCTTTGTCAGGCTTTCCCGTTCCAGATCGAAGCGATTGAACAGCATGCCAGACCTGATTGGGGCTGATCTGACCGAAATGCAAATAGGGCGACAACTGACTGGTGCCGGTCGTTCCCGGAAGATCACGCTGATCGGAATAACGACCAATAGTAAGCTGGCAGAAGCTCTTTAAGGATTGCCTGGCACCTTCTTCGCTGGGAGCCCATGTCTCGTAGAGACCGGCGTCCCATTTGATGTTGGGTAAAAGCTTCAATGATTCGATTTCAAGCGATGCAGGCCAGTTATCGGGCGCAGTTATCTTCTTAGGCGCCGGCAAAGCAATTCGAGGAGGATTCAGCAACTGGTAGCACTTCCAGAATGGTGTATAGACCTGATATGGCTTGCCTTCCTTGTTATTGATCGACATCGGTTCGTGAAGCAGTGAGCCGTTGTAACTTTCGACGTCGATCCCCTGCTCTTTCAGCGTCCTCTTGATTATCTCATCTCGCTTGATGATGTGCGGCTCATAACGGCGAGTCCAGACGACTCGTGAGACATGGGCTTTCTGGATGAGTTGCTGTATTGTTTGTAGTGCCGGACCACTGCGGATGATGAGATGTGAACCAGCCTGTTTGAGTTGCTGGTCTAGATCAATCAGTGCATGATGCAGCCACCAGCGGCTGGCTCCTCCGGGTTGCCAGGACTTTTCCTGGTCCGGTTCCCAGATGTAGACGGGTAGGATGGCTGCACCGCTGTGCACAGCACCATGCAGAGCAGGATGATCGCTGAGCCGTAAATCCTGACGGAACCAGACGAGGGTGTTCATCACTACCGTTTATTTCTTGGCCAACTGCCTCAGAACATACGGCAAAATGCCGCCATGTCGGTAGTATTCGATCTCCTGCGGCGTATCGATTCGCACCGTGGCGGTGAATGACGTTCTTTTTCCATCAGCGCCGACAGCCTGCACGATGACGGTCTTTCCATTGGCGAAGCCATTGCCTACTCCCTTAGCGACACCATCGATCTCAACGGTCTCTTCACCAGTGAGCCCCAGGCTTTGTGCGCTCTCGCCGGGACGATATTGCAGCGGCAGAATACCCATCCCAACGAGATTGCTGCGATGGATGCGTTCAAAGCTCTCAGCGATGACGGCTTTCACGCCCTGCAACATGGGTCCCTTGGCTGCCCAATCCCGACTGGAACCGGAGCCGTATTCCTTGCCAGCCAGGATGACCAGCGGTGTCCCGTCTGCTTGATACTTCATTGCTGCGTCGTAGATCGACATCTGCTCGTTGGTGGGTAGATATCGGGAGAAGCCACCTTCGACACCAGGAACGAGCATGTTCTTGAGCCGGACATTGGCGAAGGTGCCGCGCACCATGGCTTCGTGGTTACCACGGCGGGCACCGTAGCTATTGAAATCTTCCTTCTTGACGCCGTGCTTGAGCAGGTATTCACCGGCCGGGCTGCTGGCTTTGATGTTGCCTGCTGGGGAGATGTGATCAGTAGTGATACTATCACCAAGCAGTGCCAGCACACGGGCACCGGTAATATCCTTGACTGCGCCGGGTTCTTTGTTCATGCCATCGAAGTAGGGAGCCTTGCGGACATAGGTCGACTTCGGGTCCCACTGGAAGAGGTCGCCGGCAGGAATGGGCATTCCCTTCCACTGTTGGCCGCCATCGAAGACCTCGGCGTAACTCTTGGAATACATCTCCGACGTAATGGAGTTCTTGATCGTGTCAGCTACTTCTTTTTGAGTCGGCCAAATGTCCTTGAGATAGACCGGCTTGCCCGACTTGTCGTTGCCGAGTGGCTCTGTCGTCAGATCAGCATCGATGCGGCCGGCGAGAGAGTAGGCAACCACCAGTGGCGGCGACATCAAATAGTTGGCACGCACTTCACCATGCACTCGGCCTTCGAAGTTGCGGTTGCCGGAGAGCACCGAGACCGCGACCAGGTTTTTGTCTTCGATCTCTTTAGAAACCGCAGCAGGGAGTGGGCCGCTGTTGCCAATACAGGTAGCACAGCCGTAGCCGACAACGTTGAACCGTAGTTGTTCGAGGTAAGGCAACAGGCCCGACTTGGTCAAGTAATCGGTCACGACCCGCGAGCCGGGAGCCAGACTGGTCTTCACCCAGGGCTTGGAGGTCAGCCCTTTCTCGAAAGCTTTTTTGGCAACCAGACCTGCGGCGAGCATCACCGCCGGGTTGCTGGTATTGGTACAACTGGTGATGGAAGCAATGACGACCGAGCCGTTATCGAGGGGCTGAGATTTCGATGATGTCGTTTCAGTGTCGTTTGTACTATGCACCATTTCCAGGGCTGGCTTCTTGAGCTTCGCTGCGGAAAGCATCGTGGGTAACGCCGACTTGAATCCTGTCGAAACATCTTTGAGCAGTACACGATCCTGCGGACGAGACGGCCCGGCAACGCTGGGTTCAACCGTGCTCAAATCCAGCTCAAGCACATCGCTGTAGCTTGGTTCAGGAGTGTTGGAGTCGTGGAACAGACCTTGTTCCTTGAAGTAGGCTTCGACCAACGCTACCTGCTCGGCGGAACGACCGGTAAAGCGGAGGTAATTCAAAGACTCGGCATCCACTGGGAAGATGCCACAGGTAGCCCCGTATTCAGGTGCCATATTGGCGATGGTTGCACGGTCAGCCAGAGGCAGGTCTGCCAGACCTGGGCCGAAGAACTCGACAAACTTGCCGACGACGCCCTTCTTACGGAGCATCTGGGTGACGGTGAGTACCAGATCGGTAGCAGTGGCCCCTTCTTTCAATTTACCCTTGATACGGAAGCCGACTACTTGCGGAATAAGCATGACAACGGGTTGCCCCAGCATTGCTGCTTCGGCCTCGATGCCGCCGACGCCCCAGCCCAACACACCCAGGCCGTTAATCATCGTGGTATGGGAATCGGTGCCGACCAGAGTATCGGGGTAGGCTTCGCCGGCATCGTTGACGAAGACAACTCGTGCCAGGTATTCGAGGTTCACTTGGTGAACAATGCCGTTCTGAGGCGGCACGACTTTGAAGTTACGAAACGCCTGTTGGCCCCAGCGAAGGAAGGCATAACGCTCTTGATTTCGCTGGAACTCAAGGGCGGTGTTCTCAGCTAGGGCGGATGCGGTGCCGAAGTTATCGACTTGGAACGAGTGATCAATCACCAGTTCGACGGGTTGCAGCGGATTGACCTTCTTGGGATCGCCTCCCATCGCAGCCACGGCATCACGCATCGTGGCCAGATCAACGACGCAAGGAACACCGGTGAAGTCCTGCAAGATAACCCGGGCCGGGCTGAAGCTGATTTCGGTATCGGGGTCTGCCTTGGCGTTCCACTGGGCTAGAGCTTCGATGTCTTGTTTGCGGACGCTCAACCCGTTCTCGTTCCGGAGTAAATTCTCAAGCAGAATCTTCAAGGAGTAGGGCAGCTTCTTGGCCTGGGGATAGGCAGCATAGACAGGTTCGAGGCGGTGAATGGTGTATTTCTTGGAGCCAAGGATGAGAGTGGTTTTGCTGTTAAACGAATTGCTGACGGGTTGCATCGGCGAATCCTATCGGAAAGATCGTGTCTTGAAACGAAGTTATTGTAGGTCTCTTGTAGTGAGGGTGTACCTCCGCGAAGAGAATAACCAGGAGATACTATGCGAGCCGGTTGAGTATCTCTATCCCACGATGCAAATTTTCATCCGGAACCCCATAGCTGATCCTGAAATGCGTATCTTGCTGACTGAAGACCATGCCCGGCATGATCACCAGGTCGTGCCTGATAGCTGCTTCCGCCATTGACGTGCCTGTTCCTTTTGCACATTTCGGAAACAGATAGAAAGCTCCTTCGGGCTTGACTATTTCATAGCGTGAATCGAGATTCTTTAGCACCCAGTCACGTTTATTCTTGTAGCTTTGCACGTAGCTTTCCATCGGGTACTCCCATGCAGCGATTCCGGCAGCTTGAGCCATGCTAGGAGCGCATACAAAGGTTGATTGCTGCATGGCGATCATGGCCTGTACGATGATTTGCGGGCCGTAGGCGTAGCCGAGCCGCCAGCCGGGCATGGCGTGGGTCTTGCTGAAGCTGGAGCAGATCAGCACGTTCTGAGCGAAACAGGCCGGGGTAACGAAAGGATCGTCGTAAACGAACGTGGAGTAGATTTCATCGCTGATCAGCCAGATGCCCCGGCTGTCAGCCAACTCCGCCAGCGCTTTCACTTGCTCACGATAAGCGACGACACCAGTAGGGTTACCGGGGCTGCACAGAATGATGGCTCGGGTTCTGGGGGTAATGGCCGCAGCGACAGCATCAGGATCGGGCTGGAAATCAGGATAGGTCGAGATGAATTTGGCCTGAGCGCCAATGAGCGTCGTCAACTGGGGATAGGCGACAAAGTAGGGATCAAAGAGCAATACCTCATCGCCAGGGTTGAGAATCGCTTGTAGAGCGAGAGTGACCGCTCCCATGGTGCCGCAGGTGATCACGACTTCGTCGTTATGGCCGGTCTTCTTATCGAGGCTTTTTTTGATCGTCTCACGCAGTTCCGGCACACCGCTTGGCAAGGTGTAACCGTTCGGCCCGGTGCGTATCGCAGCAATGGCTACATCTTTCAACTCATCAGGCACATCGAAGTCGGGTTGACCGATGCCCAGGTTGATCGGGTTCTTCAGTTGCCGTGAGAGTTCAAAGATGCGTTTGAAGCTACTTTGGAGGAAGGGAACGGTTCGATCTGCCAGTGGAGGATGCATCGTGAAGCACACCAAAGCTGATTGAGGTAAGTAAGAGATCAGCTTAACAGGATTCGGATGAACTGCATAGTCTTCGTATGATGTAGAGATGAGTATGAAGACGTCGCCATTATCGATCACGACCTGGGGAGCAGCCCGGCAAGTCTCTGGTTCGATGCATTTGTTGCAGACCGAGAAGCAGCGCATCCTCCTGGACTGCGGCCTCCTTCTTGAAAAGGGATCACAGGTCAAGAACCGTGAGTTTCCCTTCGATCCGTACGAAATCGACGCGGTCGTTCTTTCACACGCTCACCTCGATCATTGTGGTAACCTGCCGACGCTGGTCAGACAGGGCTTTCGCGGGCCGATCTACTGTACATACGCCACACGTGATTTGCTGCTGCCGATGCTGACTGATGCGTCGAATGTGCAGTCGCAGGAAACGGTCATCTATAACCACAAACGAGAATCTGACCAACCCTGGCTCGCTCCTCTGTATCAGCAGGAAGATGTGCTGGAGACTATCGCTCTTGCCAGGCCGGTTCGTTACTACAAACCCAAAAGCATCAGCGGCGATGTAGGCTTTCAGTTTCGTGAAGCGGGTCATGCCCTGGGTTCGGCCTGCGTGCATCTGCGGCTAAGTGATGGAGAGCACGAACGAACCATGACTTTTACCGGCGATGTGGGCCGTTCTACCATCCCTTTACTACGTCCCGTTGCCCCACTGTTGCCCAGTGACCTAGTGCTTAGCGAAGCTACCTATGGCGGACAGATACACGAATCGTACGAGATGATGCAGGATAAAATGGTTTCAGCAGTTGAATCGACCATCGACCGTGGCGGCAAGGTTCTGATTCCCGCCTTCAGCCTGGGCCGGGTGCAGTTGGTCGTTCACACGCTCATCAACCTGATCGAACTGGGTCGTTTGCAGCGTGTGCCCATCTACGTTGATAGCCCTCTCTCCAACCGTATTCTCGATATCATGGAGAACCATATTGGCGACCTCTCCAGCGAGGTGCAGCGTGCGGTTCACGAAGGCCGACCGTTTCTGCATACCGACTACGTGCATTACATCACCACTGTCGAGGAGAGCAAGGATGTCATGCACGACACCTTGCCCTGCATTGTGGTGGCATCCAGTGGAATGGGAGAAGGCGGGCGTATTGTCCATCATTTGAAGCATGCCATTGATGATCCTCGCTGTACGATTGTGCTGGTCAGCTTTCAGACGCCGGGTTCACTGGGCTATCGCCTTATGGAGCCGGGGCCAACAGTGCGTATCCAGGGGCGTGAATGGAACAAGTGGGCTGATGTCGTCACGCTGCGCGGGTTCTCCGGGCATGCAGATCATCATGAACTGGTGCATCTGTTGTCGCCTGCTTTGGAATCCGGCTCCCAGATACATCTCGTTCATGGTGAGGAGAAGTCGCTGTCTGCTTTGGGGGCCGCACTCAACATCACTCGGCCTGGTTCGACAACTATCGCAGAACGTGGCCAGACGATTTCAATATCGCCTCCAGACTGATCCAGGTTTGCCCGCTACAATAGTGTTGCTCAAACAGTCAGTCACGTGCCTTTACCACTGGTTATGCATGAAACGAGAACACTGGGTCAATTTCTTTCAGAAGCTGCCCGAAACAATGCACGATCAGGTCGTTTTTTCTCTTTCGACCGGGATCGATGTCTTTAATCAACGGTTTCTGGTGTATGCTGAGGAATTCCTGATTATTCGCGGACGACTGGGTGGCACTGACGAGAGCGAACGAATCTTCATGGTTCCCTGGGAAGAATTGAAAATGGTCTTCTTCAGCCGTCCCGTTGAAGATGAAATGTTGGTCAAGACGTTCGGCGAGATTATTGGCGGTGTGCGCAAATCCCTGGGGACCAAGTCGAGAGATGAGGAAGAGAAAGAGCAGGACAGGCTGGCAGACGAGGATGAGCAGCGTCCCGAGCCAGTTCGTCTACCGGCAGCTTCGGTGCAGGCTCTAGCCGAAGCCTCTGCCCCCAAGCAACCTCCTGTGGACCTCAGCGAACTACGATCACGACTCTTGCAGCCCCGCAAGCCACCTCCCAATGTGCAGTCGAACAAGCCCGGCCCAGGCACCAAACCAAGTCACAAATAGACTTTTGCCTCGAGAATCATCATGGAGAATGGTCAAGAAAGTTACCCAAGCTTTGGCAAGGAAGCGCCCATAGCGAGCATTCAGCCGGGCAGCGGCTGGGGCATGCGGTTGGAATTGGCATGGGGCCGTTGGCGACACTGGGTGCTGCGTACCTTCTTCCAGAAGTACATTGCAAAGCAGGCCGAGCATCGCCAAGGCTCTTGTGCCAACTGTCCGGGCCGTGTTTTGGGTTGCTCAGCGAATGTCATCGATAATCGTGATTTGAAGTATTTCAGAAATGTGTGTGGCTACTCATTCCCGCCAGAGCAGGATCGATTTGCCTGGCGAGACAAGTTGCCATTAGCCCGGTGGGGCTTGTCTGAACTGATTGCCTTCACGTTGGCTTGCATCGTGGCCAGTATCATCGTCGGCTGGCTGGGCTGGTTCGGCGCTCCCTTCTGGCTCATCTGGCTGCTTGGCGTTGCCATCATTCTCTTCTGGCTGGAGATCATCTGGTTCTTTCGGAATCCGTCGAGGGCGATACCGAACGATGCCGCAGCCATTGTCAGCCCCGCTGATGGCACCATCGTTGAGCTGGCTGAGGTGGAAGCAGAAGGCTTTCCAGAAAATCGAGCATTTCGAGTGGGGATCTTTCTGTCTGTCTTCAATGTTCATATCAACCGTGCGCCGCTGGCCGGGGTGGTGACTCAACTCCGGTTCTACCCGGGCAAATTCCTCAACGCACTTAAGACTCTCTCGGCCCGGGTGAACGAACAGCTATGGATCGACATGAAGCATGACGAGACAGGCATGCCGGTGCGGATCACGCAGATTTCAGGAGCGCTTGCTCACCGCATCGTCTGTGAACTCAAGCCCGGCCAGCATGTCAATAAAGGTGAGATGTTCGGGATGATCAAGCTCGGTTCACGTACCGAACTGTACCTGCCGACATCAGCGAAGATCGAAATGAATGTCAAAGTGGGCGATAAGGTCAAAGGTGGATCAACTATCCTGATGCGTCTTACACCATCTGCAGCGTCCCGCGGGTAACGCCTAACTGTTGAGTGGCCTGCAACTTTTTCCAGGCGGTGCGGCCATCGTCCTGACCACGAATGATGCGCCAATAGCTTTCGAGAAGGGTCCCGATCTCTTGAGGTTCTTCCCGCAGCAGTTCAATGCGGAAGTGCTTGATGCCCATTTTGATCATGGCAGGAATGTACTCGGCAGCTGACTGGGGCAGCGCGTTGTAGACGGTGTTGCGGCAGCCGGCATCGACCAGCACCGGGAAGACCGCCCCGGAATGATCCTTGAGTTCGACTTTGTGTCGATCACACGGTCTGCCGCAGTCACGCCAGTCTTTGCCATCGGAGAGCAGTGCAGCGAAGACGCAGTGTTCGTTGTGAAACATGGGCATGTGGTAGTGAACGACTGGCTCGAACCAACCAGTGTGGGCCGATTGAATCAGGGCCTGTAGCTGGTCCCAGTTGAGGTCAAAGCCAGGAGTCAGACATTGTAGACCCTGCTGAGCATACCAATGAGCGGTTACATCGTTGACGACATTGAGAGAAAAGTCGCCGACGAGGGGGATGTCAACCGAATGCTTGCGGTAGTAGGCAACACTTGCCAGGTTTCGAGCCAGGATCAGATCGGGCTGATAACTGGCTATGAGCCGCAGCCAGCTTTCTTCACCCGGCTTGATGATGCGGAGCGTGGCCAGCCCGATAGGCATCCCCGCTTCACGGGCCTTGCTAATGGCTTCTCGATACTGCCTTACGTCCTCCAAGTCGCAGTAGACGAGGCTGGGTGCTGTAGCACGATTTTGTACGGAGTATTCGAGTAGGCCCTGGAGTTGAGGCAGGGTGCGAACCATCAACGCCAGTTGGGGTTCGGAGACGTTCGAGGTTGGTGTTGATTCTTGTCGCAAGGCCGCTCGCCATTCGGATAGCTGCTTCGTCACCGGCATCGTCGTTCTGACTACTGGCTGGCTCTTATCCTTTTGTTCGCATTGCAGCAATAGATCAACCAGGACACGGCGACGGAGTTCATTCAGCACACTCGTCGGAATCATTACATTGTTGGGCAAATCGATCGTGATTCTTCCGAGCGTGTAAGGGGTCTCGTGCAAACGGCTTAGTTGCTCCTGAAGGATGGCACGGGTGAAAGCGTGCTTGCGAGCCGATTCCAATGGCCCCGGCCAGGTGGAGGAGCCTTGCAGCCCGGCGTCGCTGGTCATGCTCAGCTTGACGCTGCCGCCGAGAGTGCCTTGAAGATGGGCATGGATGAGTTGCTTGATGATCGGCTTGTCTTCGGAGTAGCTCTTCTCTAGTCGCTTGTGGAGCGCGGGATCGTCGGTCTTCCAGACCAGATTACCTACCGAGACTCTGTTGGTATCGAACGAGTTACGGTCAAAGGTCAGTTCCACGACATCCCGTTCTTTGGCGTTCGGGCCTTTGCTCACCTTCCAGACTCGGCCCCCGGCCTCATCGCCTTCGGGTTTGCCTTCATCGAAGACCACCCCATCGCCGGCTTTGACGAGCCATTCAACGGGGATGGTGGCATCAGCCAATTGAACGAGGATACCATGCCGTATGGTGCCGACGACGGTGCCGATACGAACTCCTCGCTTCTTGGGTGATCGACCGGGCACGAGAGCCTGGTGGTTGATGCCGCCGAGGAAGCCCTGGGTCAAGCCGCGAGAGAACGTCTGCTCCAGATCAAGCTGCTGCTTCTTACCCAGCACAAAAGGATCGGCATGGGCGAGTGCGTCGATTGCCTGCCGATAGGTTTGCACCGTGGCAGCGACATAGTCTGCCTTCTTGAGTCGGCCTTCGATCTTGAAGCTGACAACTCCTTGACGAGTAAGTTCATTGACAAGATCGTAGGCCGCAAGGTCCTGTGGGCTAAGGAGGTAGGCTTTGTCTTTCAACTCGCGAATTTGGCCATCGACCTTGAGTTCATAAGGCATGCGGCATGCCTGGGCACATTGGCCACGATTGGCGCTTCGCCCGCCAAGAGCTTCGGAGGTCAGGCATTGGCCGCTGTAGGCAACGCATAACGCTCCATGAATGAATACTTCCAGCGGCATCTCGGTGGCCTGATGTATCTTGCCCACATCAGTAGCAGAGAGTTCGCGGGCCAGAATCACTCGTTCGATGCCCAGTTCCTTGACCTTGTTGACTGCAAGGGCTTCAGTCAATGTCATCTGAGTCGAGCCGTGTACCACCAGGCCTGGCAGTAACTTCTGGATAGCCCACGCCAGGCCGAGATCCTGCACGATGACCGCATCGACCCTAGCTGCGCGAATCGTTTCGAGCATCTTAAGAGCTTCTTCGAACTCATTGGCGAAGGTCAAGATGTTGAAGGTGACGTATCCTTTGACTCCACGCTGATGCAGGTAATTCATCAGCTCAGGCAACTCACCAGGCTCGAAGTTGGAAGCGCGATGCCTGGCATTGAATGAAGTCAATCCGAAGTAGACCGCATCGGCCCCATTGGCGACGGCAGCCTTCAGCGCTTCCCAATCGCCGGCAGGGGCGAGAAGCTCAGGCTTGATGATTTGGTGGTTCATGGACAGGCAATCAACTTAAGTCTTGGCAGGAGTAGGACGACGAGGTGCATTGGCCTGTGCCAGTTTGAGCACTTCGTGAATCAGCTTGTTGATGCCCTGTGCCGCCTCGCCGATTCGGTGAGCCAACATGTAGGCAGGAGTGGTAACAATCTTCTGTTCAGCATCGATGACAATATCATCTACCGGGCAACTGATATGCTCGGCGCCGAAGGATTCGATATGGTTAGCAGTCTGCGGATCGGTACCGATCGTTAAGCGGGGCGAGCCATTCATGCCGAGTACCTTGGCCAGGAGCACCGGAGCAATGCAGATAGCGCCGATAGGTTTGCCGGCACGGTTCATGGCGATGAGGAACTTTCGAAGGCTGGAATCGACTTCGCACTGCCCCCCTTCGGTGGCGTAGTTGCTCAGGTTCTTGGCTGCCCCGAAGCCACCGGGAAGAATGACCGCATCGAATTCGTTGGGATCAGCCTTGCCCAGGTCGCTGACCTGGCCACGTACAATACGGGCAGCTTCGCTGAGGACGTTACGTTCTTCGCTGGTTGGCTTTTGGGTGAGATGATCAACAACTGTGAAATTCTTGTTCGGAGCCAGGCAGGTGACGTGGACGCCTGTCTTATCGAGCGCAATCAGCGTCAAAACAGTTTCATAAATCTCACTGCCATCGAAGACCCCGGCTCCACTCAAAACAACTGCAATGCGTGCCATGACTGATTCCTCCCCCCCTACTTGCAGTTCTTTATCATATCAATCTCTATGGTTCCTGATGAGTGACAGTTCATTACCTGGAATAGGCCCAACGAACGCCGACAAAGGCCAGGGTAAAGAAAAAGGCATTGAAGAAGTGAAGTAAAGAATAATTCAGTTTTCCCTCCTTCTGCCGCCAGGAGGCCAGATAGACCGCCATTCCACCTGACATCAGCGGGGCAAAGATGAGGTTCACCAGTCGTAGTGCTGGAATGGCGATCAGCAATTTGGGAAGTATCAAGAGGGAGACCCAGCCACAACCGGCGCCGACAATAACAAAGAGGATTGGGTAAATACATCCCTTGATGTTCTCTTGTTCTTGTTCAGAATGAAGCGAGGAAAAGACCCAATCGAACGGCAACGAGATGATCGCATTGAAGAATATCTCAAAGTACACCTGTAGGATCAGGACGACGACTTCTTCCATGGATGGGCTCACAGTGAACAGCGTCAAATTGGAGTCTATCAGAGAGTCAATGAGTTCACATTCATAAAACGAGTCATAGTCCCATGCCAGACTTGCATTGAGATGCTACCACGGATAGACTTGACCTTCTGCCAGGTGCCCCCTGCCCACTACTGCCTGTTCATCTTGTCGCAAGCCATTGTCACTCATGAACACGCTGGGTAGCATAAACTAGCCTCGACCGCGAGGTTCATGCCAGTCGTCATCAGTCTGCAAGGAAGAAGCATGCCTGCGAACAACTATCCTGTTGGAAACAAGACCGTACTCGTGGTGGACGACGATCACGATATTCTTTTTGCTATCCGCGCCGCCATCGAAAGCCGAGGCTACCGGGTGATTACGGCCAGCGATGGCAACGCAGGGCTGAATGTGGCTGAGCGCGAGCGGCCCGATATGGTCATTGTCGACATGATGATGCCGAAGAAATCGGGGTTTCTCGTCCTGGAAAAGCTAAAAGCCAAGGGCAGGGAATGGTCTCCCAAGATGATCATGATCACCGCCAACGAAGGCGGCAGACACCGAGCCTACGCCGAGATGCTGGGCGTGGACGAATACCTGAGAAAGCCTTTTTCGATGGATAAGCTGCTGGAGACGGTGAAGCGTTTGGTCCCCCTGGTTGCCGTGGAGGTGGAGCCGAAGCCGACGGAGAGTGAGTCGGCATAGGTAAATCAGCAAGTCAACTTGCTCTTCTTGGAGTCTGCGTAACAGTTGAAGGATCGAGTCCATAATAAGCCTTTCCTGCAGCTCTTAATTGGACAACCAGTTGTCTGGCTCCTTCGTGTCGAATCAATCTTTCAGTTGGTGTAAGTCTGAGAAGATCACGAAGTTGCTCGATTTCGACTTCAGCCAATTCCTGTTCGGTAATTGGCTTCCAAGTTGTTGAGTTGTTACTCATTATCATCCTACAGATTACAGCAGCTTCAACTTCGTCACCCGCCCCGTCTGTACCCATTCTACCACAAAGATGTTCCCCTGAGCATCAAAGCAGGCATCGTGGGGTTGCACAAACTTGCCGGGTTGCCAGAGCTTCGGGTCGAGGCGGATCTTATACTTCTTGACCTCAGCGATCCAGGCTGAGTCATCTCCGAGGCGGGCGAGGACTTCGTTGTTTTTGCCGAGAATGGTGACACGACCATCCAGTTCGGGGATGACTGCCAGGTCGCCATAGAAATCGATGTTGCAGGGGCGGGCCACGCCGGGAACGACTCCGATGGTCTCACCGGTAGTGGCGGTGTAGACAATGCGGTTGTTTTCACGATCAGCTATGGCCAAGAGGCCCTGCCGGCCCGGACGGGGATCGAACCATAGCCCGTGCGGAGTGGTGAGTTTGTTCAAGTCCTTGCCAGGGCCGCCGAAGGTACGGACCCATTTGGCTTGAGCGGTGTACTGGTGGATGTAGCTGGAGCCATAACCATCACCGATGTAGAAGCCGCCATCGGGGGCGAAAGCGACGTTGGTGGGCTTGTAACCTTTGTTGTTCTTGTAGACGTTAGGTTCGGTGGGTAGATCAAGCTTCCATACCTGATCGCCTTTGAGATTGGTCTTCGCTACTTGGTTGTTATGTACGTCGCAGATGTAGAGAAACTCTTCTGATCCCTCTCGTCGAGTGTCGATGCCATGGCCGCCGGGGTGATATTCTTTCCCGAAAGAACGAACGTACTTGCCGAGCGGATCGAACACATGGATCGTGTCCTGGGCCGGCGTCTTGGCATGGCCCTGCATGATGACATAGGCATTGCCGGCCTGATCGAAGCAGATGCCATGACTGGTCTGCCATTGATGGGTGCTTGGCAATGTGAAGCAATCATGGATGCATTCATAGCTGCGTTCACCGACTTTGAAGATGGTATTCTGGCTGCCAGACTTGTTGGTCGCTCCGACGATGGCTGGAAATCCTGCAGCCAGGGCCATGGTGCTGGTAGTCTTCAGAAAGGATCGGCGGTGCATGTACAGCATCCTTACACAGGGGTGGGAAAGCAGGCAGGTCTACGAAGTTGCAGCATAACCCGAAAGCTGGATGAAGACAAGACGCTGTGCTTTGGTAAGATGAAAGTTGATAGCTCCTCGATTCACCAGCGAATGACCCCATGAGCCAGGCTACGCCATCACATACTTTGTTAGAGACTTTCCCGAACCAGTATCCTCAGCGAGACTATCTCGTGACGATACGCTGTCCGGAGTTCACGGCGGTATGCCCGAAGACTGGTCAGCCCGATTTCGGGACACTGACGTTCAGCTACATCCCTGATCAGGTGATTGTGGAACTCAAATCGCTCAAGATCTATCTACAGGCCTATCGCAATATGGGCATTTTCTACGAAGTGGTCGTCAATCGCATTCTCGACGACTTTGTCAAAACTGTGCAGCCACGCAAGCTCACTCTCGTAGGCGAGTTCACGCCTCGCGGCGGCATCTCCTCAGTGCTGACCGTTGAATACTCGAAGAAATAACACAAGGAACATGACCATGAGCAAACAGTTTTCCCGTCGTGACTTCACCCTCGTCGCAGCTGCCTTGGCAGGCTCTGCGACCCCACTCTTTGCCGACGACAAGAAGTCGGAAGAGAAGCCCAAACCGGCCGGCCCGGTCGAAGCGAATTTCGTCAGAGATTATCCTGCTCCTCAGTTCAAGCCTTCTTGGAAGAAGCCGCAAGTCAATCGATTGCTGGTGCAGGACTTCGTCATTTATGCCCATTCCGATTTGGAGATGACCAGGAAGTTGAAAGAGAAAGAACCCGCTGTGCTGAACTCGATTATCGATTGGGGCGGTGGCGACTGGGAATCGGCCCTCGGCGCAGCCGCCCACATGGGCCGGCGTGACATTGCTGAATATCTTCTGGCTGAAGGCGCTCGCATTGATATCTTCTGCTCAGCCATGCTGGGTATGCTGGATGTGGTCAAATCGTTCCTGACGTTACAACCCAAGTTGATTGATGCCAAAGGGCCGCATGGCTTCACGCTGCACTTCCATGCCCAGGTAGGCGGAAAGCAGTCCGAGCCGGTGCTGGACTATCTGCAAAGCGTCAAGCACATCGAGATGAAGCCTAACCCGTTCTTGAACATGAAGAAGGATGCTCCGGCGAAGAAGTAATAACTTCCACGTACGTTGTCTTGAAGTCTTGAAAAGTAGTCAACCATTGAGTTATGTGCCGGGCGGGCAGTTGGGCTTGCATGAATTGCCCGGATTGAGGAAGAATAGGGAAGGTGAGCAGGTATCACGAGTGCCCATAACATGTCCAGTAACGAAAGCTTTCCGCAGCCGGTAAGTAGAGGGCCACACTGGTCTATCAAGCTAATCATCAGCCTGGTTATTCTCTTCCATTTCTCAGCGATTCTCTCCCATGTATTATCCGGGGGCGGCGTATTTTTGATGAGGCAACTGTCCAGCCTCTATCGCCCCTATCTCAAGACGATGTGGCTGGACAATGCCTACCGCTTCTATGCTCCCAATCCGGGCGACACGGAAGTGCTGTGGTACAAACTGCAGTATGAAGATGGCAGCACGCGCTGGACCCAAGTGCCCCGACGGGAGGATTTCTATCTTCGCATGCCATTCCAGCGGACAATGTCCATCGCTTTGCTGGGTTCAATGATGATAGAGAGAGAACCGGTTGGTCCAAAGGAAGACATCGTCTCGGTTGCTAACGTGCTTGTCAATAATCAGGTGCCGATGAAGAGTGTTCTAACAGCGTCCGGAGAGATATTCTTTCGTTCCTTCGCCCGCCACATCGGTCGTAAGGAATGTGTCCATCCTGCTACTGGTTCCCCTTTGGTTTCCATGGATTGTTTCCTCGTCCACTATCAGATTCGCAATCCGATTCAGATGCGAATGAACTACGACATGTACGACCCGCGCATGCTGGATGTTCAACTCATCGCCACCTTCAGCCCTGAAGGAGTGATGTCCAATTTCCAGCAGGGTTTCAAAGATCGAATGGCTGACGACCTCTTTGTCGAACTGATTCAGAACGAAATTCTTCCCATGTTGGAAGCCAATAAGAAGCTGCCTGTAGAACAACGCAAGTCCATCATTCAAATCCTTGAGGACTATGGCATTCCCTATCCCCTGATCCAACCCATCAAGAAGAAGCTATCAGCAGATGAGCAAGAGAAGTTCTTTGAGAAGCCTTATGACCGTGACTCACTGCGAGAACGCTATATCAAGCTGGTCAAGCGAGATGACCGGCATGTAAAACCGGACATTGATCCTATCAAGGGTGAGCAACAAACAGGCCCCGGCACAGTACCCAGCGGTGCCAAAGCAACTGAACCGGCTCAGCGAGGCATTCAGTAAGTGTTGATGATGTTCCCTGGTTTAGATGGATGAACGCGACATGCTGACAATCTTGACAACATTATTTGGCTATCTGGCGCGAATACCGGCAGCCATCATTCGTGGCTGGAATCGCTTCTTCTTTACGCCCTCTGATCCGATCATGCTTGGCATTATCCGAATAGCCGTCGGCTCAATCCTGCTTTACATCCATGTATCGAGCGCGGTGGCTGTTCTTGACTTTATCGGACCTGGCGCCTGGGTAGATGAGGAGACATACGCCGAACTCTATGATCTGCCTGCTCATCCAAAGTATCAGCTCAAGGAAAAAGCACCTTTGCAAAGTGACCTGGACTTCCAGGCTGTGCGGCAGCGGATGATGACCCCTTATGGGTTTTCGATCTGGTTTCTTATCACTGATCCATTCTGGGTACAGGTGACCTACTATGCAGGTATAGTCTGCATAGGCCTATTCACACTGGGATTCGCCACTCGCATCACCTCAATCCTTTCCTGGGCATTTCACCTGAGCTATGTCCATAGGTCAATGATGATTTGGTTCGGCATGGATGCCATGTTGAGCTTCATGCTCTTGTATCTTTGCATCAGTCCGTGTGGCAGCGTATTTTCATTGGATCGGCTGATCGCCCGTAAACGGTTAGGAGATAAACTGCCGCCGATCAAACCGCTTTGGTCCGCGACTCTTGCGCTGCGGCTGATGCAGGTACACATGTGTATCGTTTATTTCATTGCCGGCTTGGCCAAACTGCAAGGCACTACCTGGTGGAACGGTTCTGCGACCTGGCTCACGATGAACTCTCCACTCTTCAACGAGGGGGTCGACCTGACTTGGATGACAGATCCAAGAATGGGAGAATGGTTCTGGCACTACTTCTGCTTCCTCTCCACATACGCCACGCTCGCCTTTGAGATCACGTTCCCGTTCCTCATCTGGAACCGCTACCTGCGTCCCTGGATGCTCTTTGGGGCATGCATGCTCCACGGTGGCATCGCCGTTTTCATGGGGCTGGGCGGGTTCGGAGCGATTATGTTCTCAGGCTGCATGTCGTTCATTCCCGCCAAAGGGATGCGATGGTTTCTCCATAGCCTTCTTGGTAATCGTGTCCCGGAGACTATCTGATTCTCCGACGATTCCCTGTATGATGACATTGCTGCATGAGCAGCAATCTACGGCATGATGCTGTAGTACCCTCTTGGAATGAGATGTAATATCGTCATGGCTGTACAGATCTACAACACCCTTTCCCGCCGCAAAGAGAAATTTCACAAGTCGCCTGGTGAACTGGTCACCATGTACGTGTGCGGCCCCACGGTTTATAAGCCGAGCCATATCGGGCACATGGTCGGCCCGGTCATCTTCGACACGGTGAAGCGATATCTGAACTACCAGGGGTACCAGGTCAAATGGGTGGTCAACATCACCGATGTCGATGACAAACTGATTGTCCGTGCCAAAGAACTGAACGCAACCGTTAAAGAGCTTGCTGAGAAGATGACGGCTGATTACGAAGTCTGCCTGAAGAAGCTGAACGTCACCGGCATCGATACCTTTCCTCGGGCTACTGAGCACATAGCCGGCATGATCGCGATGATGCAGCGACTGATTGCCAAGGACTATGCCTACCCAGCCGAGGGCGATGTCTATTTCGATATCAGCAAAGATCACGATTATGGAAAGCTATGCAATCGTGACCCGGAGCAGTTAGAAGCTGGCGCCCGTATCGAGGTAACGGGCAAGAAGCGGAACCCCGGCGACTTCGCCCTTTGGAAAGGGGCCAAGCCTGGCGAGCCTGCCTGGGATAGCCCTTGGGGCCGGGGGCGGCCCGGCTGGCATATCGAATGCTCCGTGATGAGTCAGGCTCTGCTGGGCGAAACCATCGACATTCATGGCGGCGGCCTGGACTTGCAGTTCCCTCACCACGAGAACGAACTGGCACAATCGGAATCAGACACGGGCAAGACGTTCGCACATGTCTGGATGCACAACGGGCTCCTCAAATTGACCAGCGGTAAGATGGCCGGATCGATTGGCAACGTTCTCAACGTCGTTGATGCCCTTAAGCACGTCTCCGGGGAAGTGCTGCGATTCTTCATTCTGAACACTCACTACCGTTCCCCCATAGATCTGGGCGAATGGGATCACAAGAATGTAGCCACCCCCATCCCCAGTGGGTTGGAGAACGCCAAGAAGGCTTACGATGCCTTCATTCGCTTCGCTGAACGGTTTGAACGTATTACCAGCCAATCGTTCTACGATCTCAAGCCTAGTGACCGGTTTGTTGAGAAAAACTATCGATTCGCTGAGCTGAAGCCGATTCACGAGAAGTTCAACGAATTCATGGATGATGACTTCAACACCGGCGGAGCGACCGCAGTGCTATTTGAACTGCTGACTACACTGAACAAACTGGCTGATTCATCCAGGCTAGAAGACCCCGAAAGCAAAGACGAAGCAGCCAAGCAGCGATTCGTCGAAGGCGCAGGATTGATGCGCGAGTTTGGCGGCATCCTGGGCCTCTTCTATGAGAAGCCACAGGCTGCCTTACTGGGCGGCGACGATAAATTGGTCGCCGGGCTGATGCAACTGCTCATCGACCTGCGCAACAATCTGCGGGCTGAGGCCAAGAACATCACGGAGAAGACCAACCCGACCAAGAAGGCGCTCTTCGATCAGACTGATATCATTCGAAAACGGCTGGGTGACCTCGGCATCCTGCTCGAAGACCGTGCCGGCGGCACCAGTTGGCGGGCAGAACGATGATACAGCGGCTTATTTCGAGTGAACCCAAGGCACAAATTGTCTCTCTATCCCCATCATGGCTGAACTGATGGACCCACATACCCTGGAGTTGCTGGAGTTTACGAAGGTACGAGACCTGATAGCGTCATATGCCATCACGTCACTAGGCAAGGGGCTGGCGCACCAGCTTCAGCCCCTACAACAGGTCGACCTCATCCAGAAGCAGATTACGCTGATCACCGAGATGACCGAGGCGCTGAGCGCCAAGCAGCCGCCGCCGTTGTCGGGTGTCAGTGACATTCGCCTCCTCATCCGTCGCGCAGCCATTGGTAGCAGCCTGACACCGACAGAATTCAATCAGGTGAAGGAAGTGCTGGCAGCCACCGGTTCGGCCTATCGGTACCGGATGCGGCTCGATCCACGTTGGGGTTCTCTGATCAATCTATTGACCAGAGTGGAAGACATGGGCTCGCTGGCCCGGACGATCGAAGGGAGCATCGACAGCCGAGGCCAATTACACGATATGGCCAGCCCGGAACTAGGTTCCATACGACAGCGGTTGCACGAGATTGATGAGCGGGTGCAGCAAGAGCTGAAGCGTCTCTTGCGCGATCCAGTCATTCGATCGGCACTGCGTTACTCCCATGCCACGCTTTCCGGCGATCATCATGTGCTGCCTGTGGCTGTCAATCATCGTCAGAAGGTGGCCGGCGTCGTGCATCGCACCAGCAGCACCGGCGATACGGTCTATATCGAGCCGGCTGCGATCGCCCATTTGAATGCTGACCGTTCGTTGATCAAGGTGGAGGAGGACAAGGAAATTGCCCGTATCCTTCGACGATTGACCGCTGAGGTGGGACAGGTAGCCAAGCCCTTGCAGGTAGCTCTCGACGTGCTAGCTCAGATTGATCTGATACAGGCGAAGGCTCAGTACAGTCTCGAATATGGCATGTGCGCTCCACGCATCAATGCAGATCGTCAACTGTGGCTGCACTCAGCCCGCCATCCGATCTTGCTACATCTCTTCCGCCATCATTCACAAGACCCTGAGAAGATCAAAAGCGTGATGCCCATTGATGTGCGACTCGGCACCGATTACGAGATCCTGGTCATCACCGGCCCCAATACGGGCGGCAAGACGGTGGCCCTCAAGACGGTAGGGCTTCTTTGCATGATGGCTCAATCGGGCTTGCACATCCCTGCCCAAGAAGGCAGCAGCGTTCCAATATTGCATCATCTTCTCGCTGATATTGGCGACGAACAGAGCCTGGAACAATCACTGAGTACGTTCAGTTCCCATATCTCTCGCATTCGAGATATCTTCCTGAAGGCTGATCGAGACAGCCTGGTATTGCTGGATGAACTGGGGGCCGGCACTGACCCGACCGAAGGAGCCGCCCTGGGACGGGCTATTCTCGATCATCTGGCGAAGCAGAAATGCCTGGCAATGGTGACGACACATCTGGGCGATCTGAAGACGTATGCTTTCCACAATGAACGAGCTGAAAATGCGGCAGTGGAGTTTGATGTGACTACGCTGCGGCCCACGTTTCGGCTTTTGGTCGGTCAGTTTGGCCGTAGTTGCGCTCTGCAAATCGCTCAACGCCTCGAGTTGCCACAAGAGCTGATGAAGCGGGCTCGATTCTATCTACGCAAACGTCGGCAGCGCGGGTCGGAGGTGGATAAGTTGCAAAAAGCTCGAGAGGTGGCAGAGAAGGCGCGGCTCGAAGCCCATGTGGCTGAAATCGATGCACTGAAGTCACGTGAAGAGTTCCAGCGCAAACAGACGGAACTTGAACGCCAGATCGCTCAGGACGAGGCTCTACGCCACTTCCGAGCCACACTGCGGCCAGGGACTGCTGTTACTGTCGATCGTTTCGATCAGCCGGGCCAAATTGTTAGAGTGGATCAAGCTCGTGGCATTGCCGTCGTCAAAGCTGGCCTTGGACAGTGGGAAGTGGCGATACGAGAGATTCTACCTTCTCAGGAATAACCATCTCATCTTTATGATGTAGTCTTCTCTTGTCACACCTATCATTCAATTCGTAGCTTCACATTGAGAGTACTCTCTTTGATGGTGAGTGATAATACATGGTACGAGCGACTCGAATTGCCCTGATCCTGCTAGTGTTGTTGGTGATTGTCCCCATCATGGGGATGAATGCAGGTACCAGGATCATCACGCTGCCAGTGGCAACTGCCGGCCAAGTTCATGGCCCCAAGCTTCTGGTGCTCGTCGTATTTGATCAAATGCGGGGCGACTATCTTGAACGCTGGAGCAAACAGTTCGGCACCGATGGGTTCAATCGCTTGACCAGTGAAGGAGCCTGGTTCACGAACTGCCATTATCCCTATTCGATGACGCTGACAGGTTGCGGCCATGCCACGCTGGGCACCGGTTGCATCCCTGCTCAGCATGGCATTGTCGAAAACGAATGGTACGACCGCAGCACGGGCAAGAATGCGTACTGCGCCACCCTCGGCGACCGTTTCAAGATGATCCCTGATGGAGCCAAGAGCAAATCAGGACTTACAGGTGGCGGCACACCAGGCAGACTTCTTGAACCAGCCCTGGGCGATGTGGTCAAAGAAGTGACCAATTCCAAGGGCAAGGTCATCGGCGTCTCGCTCAAAGACCGTGGCGGCGTGCTGCCTACCGGTGCCAAGGCTGATATCTGCTACTGGTACGACGATAACGTCGGGGCGTTTGTCACTTCGAATTTCTATATCGACAGGCTGCCCAGCTACATGGCAAAGTTCAATGAACTGAAGCTGGCTGATCAATGGTTCGTCAAAGATTGGACTCGACTCCGAAACGACATCAATTACACCGAGTTCAGTGGCCCTGACGATGTTGAAGGCGAAGGCATCGGCATCAAACAAGGTCGCACTTTCCCCCATCCCATGACCGGCGGTCTCGATCAGCCCGGCCCCAAGTTTTACGACGCCATCTACACCTCGCCCATGGGCAACGACTTGACTTGGCAGGCCGCCAAGGCCGTCCTTGACAACGAAAGGCTGGGGCAGCATGAACAGACTGATTACCTGGTTGTCAGCTACTCCAGCAACGATTCAGTGGGGCATGTCTGGGGGCCCGATTCCCAGGAAGTTATGGATGTGACTTTGCGAAGCGACAGGATCATGGCTGATATGATCAACTATCTGGATGCTCATGTGGGCCGAGAGAACTATTTGATGGTAGTCTCAGCGGATCATGGTGTATGCCCACTGCCGGAAGTGTCGAAAGCCAAAGGACTGGTGGCAGGCCGTGTTGAAGCAACCAAAGAAGTTCCGGCTCTCGAACACTATCTGAGCAGCAAGTATCAAACCACAGCCAAATGGACTGAAGCGATCAGCGGAGCGGGAATCTACTTGAATCTTCGTACCATCAAAGCAGCTGGTAAAACCTATCAGGAAGTCGAGCAGGCAGTCGCTGATTGGTTCAAGACCCGTCCTTACGTTCTTGAAGTGTATACACGATCTCAGCTTCTTGATCCTTCACCTCTGCCAGGTTTCGGTGAGAATGTCAGGAAAAGCTTTCAGCCAGACCGATCTGGCGATGTGCAGCCGATTATGAAGCCTTACCACTTCCTGGTATCGAAGTACACTACGGGCACCACGCATGGATCGCCACACGAGTATGATACTCATGTGCCCCTGGTGTTTTTTGGCGCCGGAGTGGTGCCGGGCAGGCGGATGGAAAAAGTATCGCCCCAACTGGCGTCGGTGGGGCTGGCTCATACTTTGGGGCAGAAGATGAACAACTCTACAGTGGAAGTACCTGAAGGGCTGTTCAAGTAGGCTTCCGACAGAGAATTTGATATTGGGTACCCACAGGCCACGAGGAGACGAGTTGCTCCAGTGGCCTGAACCATTTCAACAGCCGTGGGAAGATAAAGAGGAAGTCAGTGCGCAGAATGGTAAAACCACCTGCCTGGGTGATCATGCGCGACTCCGGCGGCGTGAGGGTGATGGCATCCTTATCGAACGGAATGCGGCTCATCACATAGCGGGTTGCCGGATTCCAGGGGTTGTTCTCCCATAACGCGAAGATACCACCGGGCTTGAGCGACTGGTAGACCGTCTCGATAGCTTTGGCCCGTTGATCCAGCGGGATATGGTGAAAGACGCCGTTACAAAAGACCAGATCGAAGCTGCCATCAGGCTGATAATCAGCTAGAGCGTAGAAACGGCGATTGTCGTGGCCATGCATTTTCTCAGCCTGACTGATAGACTCAGCTGAGAGATCGATACCCTGGGCAAAGGTAACGCCGGGAATCGCATGAAGAATGGGCACGCTGGTGCCGGTACCACAGCCGAAGTCGAGCACGCGCTGAGGTTGATATTTGAGCTTGCGCAGGCACTTTTGCAGCAAGGCAACTCGCCCCTCGGCGAAGTATTCCTTGGCTTCGCCGGAGACCGAAAGCCCCTGCTGCAGAGCCTGATCATAGTTTTTGGCATAGCTGTCGAACTCAGGTTTGATCTCAGTAGTGTTCATGACAGCGTTAGAGGTCATTTGCGTCGCATCCCCAGGACACTGATAAAGAAGCTGCCAAAGAGTGTCTGGAAGCCCAGCATGCAGAGCGTCACGCCGGGGATGACCCAACGCATAGTGACCGCATAGTTCAGGCTGCCAAAGCCGGCTTCCCACCACTGGTTGATGGCGCCGACGAGGAGGAACAACCCTCCCAGGCCGGCGAGAGTGCCAATAATAAGGCCTCGTTCAAGAGTGGCCCATTGGAAGAACTTCGTCAGCCTGTCATCTGGCGGCATCATTCCTTCACTGATGGCAAAGCGTTTAGTGAACAAGGCGAACAACACTGCCTGGTAGCCGACCATGAGGAACAAGCTGGCAAAAAGCAAGCTGTGAGCGTCGAAGGTGGCGCTGCCAATCTTGATGCCGGGGAGTGCCAGACTGTAGCCGACGATGCCGAGGAGGATCAGGAACAGGCCGGGGATAAGGAAGAGCCAGCGGGGGCTGTAGAGCAGGAAGAATCGCAGGGTTCGCCAGCCATCCCGCCAGGTCTTCAGATGTGGTGGATGCGATTTGCGGCCATCGGGGTGCAGGGTGATCGGCACCTCAGCAATTTTGGCCTTAAACAGGCTCGCCTTGATGACCATTTCGGTGGCGAACTCCATGCCATAACTGCGGAGATCGAGCCGATCATACAAGTCTTTGGTGAAGCCACGCAGGCCGCAGTAGATATCGTTGATCGGAGCGCGGAACCAGAGACGGCTCAGGAAGGAAAAGAGCGGGTTGCCGAGCCAGTAATGAAGGAACGGCATGGCTCCCTTTTCGATGGTGCCACCGCCACGGGGGAACCTGCACCCCTGAACCAGCTCATACCCTTCACGCAACTTGGCGACAAACTTCGGTGCCTCGCCGAAGTCGTAGCTGTCGTCCGCATCGCCCATAATCACATACTTGCCCTTGGCAGCTGAGATGCCACCCATGAGAGCGTTCCCATAACCTTTAGCGGCAACGGGAACGATACGAGCACCATGTTCGGTTGCAATGGCCTGCGAGCCATCGGTGCTGCCATTGTCGGCAATGACGATCTCGCCCCGGATTCCCATCTTTTCGATGGCAGCGTGGGCCTTACGGACGCAGGTACCCACCGTATCCGCCTCGTTCAGGCATGGCATCACGATGGAAAGTTCGTACTCAGTAGCAACCGGCTGTTCTGACTTACTCATCCTGGGGGTATCAAGCTGGGCACTTGCACTCATCAGGGCTTCCTTGTGTACAACCAATCCCTGCCGCTTCAATGAAAGAGCAGACAGGGACGAAAGGTTCCTGTTCACAAGGCAACCATACGTTATTTTTGGGCCGGAGGCGGCAAGATGCGGCCATCCTTGTCGATGGCCCCTGCTGCAACCGTTGCAAAACTCCCAGGTTGAATGTACTTCTCAGCCATTTCACGTACCTGAGCAGGAGTAACCGCTTCGACACTAGCTCGATATTTATCGAAATAATCAAAACCCAGATCGTAGCGGTTTACATAGAGCAGTTTCTCAGCGATGCTGTCACTGGTGGTGAGCATGAACGCCAGTTTGCCCAAAAGGTACTGCTTGGTGCTGCTCACTTCATATTCGCTCGGAATCTCTTTGCGAAGTCGTTCGATCTCTTCGAGGAAAAGCTGCTTGACCCGTTGATAGTTGCGGGCATCGGTGCCGATGTAGCACATGAAAGCGCCTGGATCGAGTTCGGCGCTGTCGGTGATGGTGGCGTTGACGGTGTAAGCCAGTCCTTCGCGATCACGAATTCGGGAAGATAAGCGATCGGTGAAGCCGGCACCGGAACCGAGGACATTATCCATGACGAGCAGTTTGAAGTAGTCCGGGTGATTTCGCTTGATGCCCAGGTGGCCCATCAGGAACTGAAGCTGGGCCGAGTTGGGCATGGTGATCAATTTAGTGGACGAACCTTTTCCTAGAGTGAGTTCCGGTGTCTCAGGGGCAGGAGGCAGTTTGCCCGTCCAGTTGGCGGTCAACTTGGTAACGAGATCAATCATCTCCTTCGAGTTGAAATCGCCCACAATGGCCAAGGCGGTATTGTCGGGAACCATGACCAGCTTGTGGAACGCCGCGACATCGTCACGAGTGAGCTTCTGAACGATAGCCTGCGAGCCTCTGCTTGGACGACCTTTAAAGTGTTTGCCGTAAATGGTCTCCTGGAACGCCTCAGAAGCGCGGGAAAGGGGCTGCTCTTGAGCTTCGGCAATCTCTGCCAGTTGTTCATCTTTCTTGCGTTCAAAGGCTTCAGCGGGGAAGCTGGGATGCAGCAGACTGTCGAAGAGTAATTCCAGCCCCAGCTGTTTGTGATCCCTCAGCACTTTCACCGAGCCGCCATTGGCGACCATGCTGATGGTACCACCCACATCATCGATCGCTTCGGCAATTTGTTGGCCAGTGCGTTTTTCGGTGCCCTCTTCGAGCAGGCTGCCCATCAACTGGGCCACTCCGGCTTTCTCGGCAGGCTCATAACGACGCACATTAGTCAATGAGGCCGCAGCTACTACGAGGGGCAACCGACGATTCTCCATAAGGAGTAATGTCAGTCCATTGGGCAGCACCACCTTCTTGGCCTGTTGAAGGCTGATGTTACCAGCTCCGCCTTGTGGCTGCCTGTCATAGTTACGGTAGCGATTGCCTTCCTTGGGCTTATCAGCTTGAGCGCCGCCACCCTTCTCTTCTTTTGGTATCGACCAGACCACGACAGGCTTATCAGCATCCAGATAGAGCTTGGCCACCCGCTGAATATCAACGGGAGTGACTGCTGCCCATTTGGTGAACTGTTCTTTGAGGGCAGAAGCAGGCTGAACCAGTACGGTTTTGGCAATGCTGTCAGCCAGCGAATGGATGCCCTCACGGCTGAAGATCGATTGACTGATGATCATTCGCTGAATACGAAGCAGTTCGTTGGCAGGTACTGGTTCAGTGGCCAGTCTGCGAATTTCAGCAAGGACGATCTGCTCAGCCTTCTTGCGATCCTTGCCCGGGAGCAATTCCATTTGGATGCCGAACCAACCTGGGTATCGTCCGGGGCTGTGACTGGCGCCGACTTCGACAGCTATCCGTTCTTCGAGAACGAGCTTCTTATAAAGCCTGCTGGTCTTGCTCGATGCCAGGATCATGCTGGCGATGTCAAGTGCTGCTTCATTGGCATGGCCTTGAGGTATGGTGGTAAAGCCCATGATCATGCGGGCAGTGGGGAACTTCGAGGGAAACTCCAGGCGGGCCGGGCGATCAGGAAACTTGGTCGGCCAGACCTTGCGTTCGGGGAGTGCGGTGGTGGGGATGTTTTCCAACTTGGCTTTGATCTTCGCAATCGCCAGGTCAGGATCGATGCCGCCTACAACGATCATCGTGGCGTTATTGGGATGGTACCACTTATTGTAATAGCCCTTAATGACATCGGCGGTAGCACCACGGACGTGCTCTCGTTCGCCGATGATGGGATGTCCGTATGGCGATTCCTTGCCGAAGAGCATCGGCAGGATGGCTTTCTCTTCGAGGTCCCAGGGGGCATCCTCGTTGCGAGCTAGTTCTTCGATGACAGCGCCCTTTTCCTGTTCGAACTCGTGGGCCTTATCGATGAGCAGACCACGCATCCGCTCGGTTTCGATCTCCAGAGCTGTCTCCCATCGGTCGGCGGCGAAGTCGAAGTGGTAGTTCGTCATGTCGTGGTTGGTGTAGGCGTTGTTCGAACCGCCGCTGCGCTGAGTCATGCGATCAATATCGCCGGGTCTCAACTTGGCAGTACCCTTGAACATGAGATGTTCCAGATAATGGGCCAGGCCGGTGGCGGTTTTGTCTTCGTCACAGGAACCGGCCTGGAAGGCGGTCATTGTGGTGACGACCGGCGAACCGGGAACAGGCAGCAAATAGACTTTGAGTCCGTTATTGAGAGTATATTCCTTAAGTGAATCGTACATCGTCAGCGCGGCAGGCGGGACGATCGCTTGCTTCTGATCGTCAGGCGAAGCCGATGCTAACGATCCGTTGAAGGATAGGACACCAAGAAGTAGTAAGAAAGAAACAAGGCTTACCGAACGAATCATAAGGACTGTCCTGCACAGAATAGTGATGTAGAAACTATATGAAGTAACCATGTTTTCCGCAGGGTAAGCGATTGGTCATTCTGACCCGTTTACTCTTGCCTGACTTCTGCGAGAATAGGTGAGAGTTCTCCCATGATTATTCCTACTGATCAGTAATGGCTGACACATTTTCTCCCAGTTCTGAAAACCCTCTTGCTTCCTCAGCCCAGTTCGTCAAAGGCGTGGGGCCGCAGCGGTACGAGAAGCTACTTAAGCTCGGCTTGGTCACCGTGGGTGATTTGCTCTTTTATCTCCCCCGGGCATATGAGGCACTGACCAATCGCCTGCGTATTGTTGACCTGAAGGCCAATGATGAGCCACAGACTGTCATTGGCGAAGTCGTGGAGATTGAAGGCAAAACAACGCATACCGGCAAAGAAATGGTCAGCATCGTCATCAGTGATGGCGGCGACGTCGTGCTGGAAGCCGTCTACTTCAATCAGCCGTTCGTCTCGAACAAGCTGCGTTACGGCATGCTCGTCGCCTGCACCGGCAAGCCCCGGCATTACCGGGGGCACTGGCAGATGAATAATCCTCGATTACGACCCGTGGAACAGGCGGTGCAGCAGGATGAAGATTCGACCGTCCTGCCACTCTACAGCCTGACCGAAGGACTGCATGCCGATGCAATGCGACGTATCCAGCGGGAGATTGTTGAGAGGTATGCTGTGGCGATCCGTGACATCGTGCCGGCCCCCTTGGTCTCACGTCACAACTTGCAACGTATCGCCGATGCCATGCATTCGGTGCACCTTCCCAAAACCTTAGAGGAGGCAGAACGAGGGCGGCGACGGCTGGCTTACGACGAATTACTCGTACTTCAGGTAGCGTTATGCTTGCAACGGCGTGATCAGCAGGTGCAGGGCAAGGCAACTCCTCTCTTACGTTCCAAACTGGTGGATGAACGCATCCGGAAACTTTTGCCCTTTGATCTCACCAAGGGACAGGACAGGGTCATTCATCAGATTTGTGATGATCTTGCCAAGGACCGACCGATGCGTCGGCTTTTGCAGGCTGACGTTGGTGCTGGAAAGACGGCGGTGGCTGTTTACGCCATGCTGGTGGCAGTGGCGAACAAGCACCAGACAGCCTTGATGGCCCCGACAGAAGTGCTGGCCCGCCAGCACTGGAGGACACTGAATCGCTACCTGGCCCACAGCAAAGTCAAGATGGAGTTTCTGGTCGGCGGCATCTCCGGAACTGATCGTCGCATTGCTCTGGGCGAAATCAAGCGAGGACAGATCGACCTGGTCGTCGGCACTCAGGCGCTGATCCAAAATGACATTGAGTTCGCCAACCTGGGCCTGGTGGTTATTGATGAACAGCATCGCTTTGGCGTGCAACAGCGAGCCACCATTCGACATAAGGGGTCGGATCCCCATTACCTGGTAATGACGGCGACGCCGATTCCCCGCACCATCGGTTTGACGGTATTTGGGGATCTTGACATTTCGGTCATTCGTGAGCTTCCCCCCGGCCGTAAATCGGTACGCACCAAATGGACACCGGAAGAGGAGCGTCCGGAACTGATGGAGCACTTGGCCCGGGAGGTTAAGAAAGGCAGGCAACTCTATGTCGTTTGCCCAATGGTGGAGGAATCTGCGGACAACGATCTGAAAGGCGCCATCGATACCGCTAAATTGCTCCATGACGGTCCTTTCCAGGATTTTCGAATGGGCATTCTTCACGGCCGCCTTGATGATCGCACCAAAGACGAGGTCATGATGCAGTTCCAGAACAAGGAACTGGACTGTCTGGTGTCTACTACGGTTATCGAAGTAGGCGTGGATATAGCCAACGCTACGATGATGGTGATCGAGCATGCGGAGCGCTTCGGCATGTCGCAGTTACATCAGCTCCGAGGACGAATCAGCAGAGGCCCCGTGGCAGGCGAGTGCTATCTCTTTGCCGATACTGCAACACCAGAAGCAAAAGACCGGCTTAAGTACTTCTGCAAGACATCGGATGGTTTTCTTCTGGCTGAGAAAGACCTTGAACTACGCGGCATGGGCGAGTTCTTCGGCACCAGGCAGCACGGCATCGGTGAACTGAAGATCGCTCATCCTGTGCGCGACGCTGAACTGCTTGACCTGGCCCGCCATGACGCAATGGAACTTATCCAGCGTGATCCGGGTTTGCAGGCGCCTGAACACGCGGGCATCCGAGCCTCGGTATTATCGAAGTATGGCAAGGTGTTGTCACTGGCGGGGATTGGTTAGCGATAGTAGCCGGGGGCTTTGATGTTCTGTGCGTCAAAAACAAATCGAACACCCACTTCATGCCAACCACCCTCGAAATGGTGGTCGCAGCGAACCAGTTGAGACATGACAGCCACCGGCTCAGGTTGACGGGGGTGTATCAGTTCAAGCTTGATCTGGCCCGAGCGGATTTCGACCGGCGAATAGAAGGCAACGCCGCTCAGGGAGATATCCTTACCCTGACATTGCACTGGTGTCCCTCGGTCGCCACGAGCGGCGATGACATGCACCTTGAGGGGCACATTATACTCAAAGCGTTCCTGGGCGCGGCGATCATGGGTAGCCTGGAGGAAAGTCCGCAGGGTTTCGACGATACGTGATCCCGCTTCCCGCAACATTTCTTCAGCTTCATCCGCATTCGAGGCCCCATAAGGGCGAACTTGAACCGTTACATCGGTAAGCATGGCCTGGCGAATCAAGGGGCGTACCAGATGCAGGGTAACTTCGAGCCCCAGCGGCTGAGCGCGAAGGCTCTTCCAAAAGGACTTACTGGGTCGAGGCACCCGGTAGACGTAAACATTGTCTTCCGAACGCACCAATTCGGCCCCGATAGCAAGGCGAAATCCGTCGAGCTTGGTCTGGGCCAGCCCGGACATCAGCATCGCACCGCAGCGATGGTGGATCATTTCGCCTCGACGGTGAATGTAGCGAATGGAGTTGACGGTTTCTGTAGGCCAGGCAGCGACGATAGTGCCTACGATATCAGACACTGCCTGGGTGGCAGGCATACTTCCAATGTGTTGAGAATTGATCTCAAGCCAGGATCCGGTCGAAGTGCCTGTCAGCGGCGAAGCATAAGTTTGCGGCTTATTGACTCTATAAGTGGAGATACCGGTAATGCACTGCTCCAGCGCATCGACCAACTCCATACAGGATTGAAATCGCTGATCGGGGTCGGCATCAAAGGCCCTGGCCATGACGGGCCGCTCGGATGGATGGAGCAGTTCCAGGTCAGGCGATACCGTTCGGACACTGGCATTAGAGCGTGAAGAAGTCGTTCGGTTGTTGGCGCGCACTGTCTGAGCACGGAGAGGATGTACGCCAATGACCAACTCCTGGTAAACCAGAGCCAGACTGAAGATATCGCAGGAGCGATGAATTACTCCTTCAGCCAGTTCGGGCGCACCATAGCGTGAATTAAGCTGTGCCAACGGCTGTCCCGTGGGAGCCCACAGAAGATGTGCCAGACCAAAGTCAGAGATGAGCAGTCCCAGGTCTGGTGGTGTCAAAAGGTTGCGAGGATTGATGCTCAGGTGTAGCAGTTCGAATCGTTGGTATAAATCATCCAGCGTCGATGCAGCCTGCCTGAGCAGCGGCAACAAGTCGGAGCGCGGTATGCCCTGCATGCGTTTGGAGCGATGCTGCTGAAATCGCTCCCAGAGCGTTTCTTCCACGGAACTGGAGAGAAGACAGATGCGACCAGGACCCGTCTGAATAATCTCGTAGGGAAGGAGCCCCGGATGCTTAACCGAACGCAAAAAGTTGATGGCACGATCTTCATCGTCAGGCTCCTGACCGCCAAAACCTGTGACCATCTTGACCATGGCGGAATCGCCATCGGACGTTTCTACACGCCAAAGTTCACCGAGTGGATTTCGACCAATACATTCTTTGAAGATGAAGCCTGGCAAGGCATCGGTATCGACACCAGGAGACATCGCCGGTAAAGAGATATTCGTTCTCGACAACGTCGGCGAACGGGAAATGGCATTTCGGGGAATGGTTGGCGGCGGCACCGATGATGGTGGAACGACATTCGATGGTCGTAAGGGAACTGGCTGATAATTTTGTGCAGGCTGATACGTCGGGCCGGGGCGAGGGGCCTTTATTGTCGCCATCTGCTCCTGGTGAGAGAAGTCGGTAGATGATAAGCTGATTTCTTTTGCGGTATCCAGTCCTTGAAGCTTACGGATGATTCGGGATGATCGCAGTTCCCCTTTTTGCGAGTTGTTTACGTCACCAGATACGAGTGCATGCAGGAAACCCAGGCACGAATCGAAACGTTTGCTGGGGTCTTTACTGAGCGCTCTGGCAATGACCGGGGCATCAACCGGTGGCAGCGATTGTAGATTGGGCTCGGCCATCATGTGCTGCATGGCCAGTTGCCGGGGGTTCTTGCCGCTGTACGGAAGAATGCCGGTAAGCAATTCCTGGTAGACGATGGCAAGCGAGTATTGATCGCTGGCGGTGTGAATCCGGCCTTGCAAGGTTTCCGGTGCGACGTAGAGCGGAGTGATGCCCGTCAGTTGTTCGCTGGCCTGGGTGACTGTTTGAGTGCCATCGTTCAAGTGACCCAGATCGGTGACCAGACCGAAATCAGCGACCTTGACGTGGCCTGAGATAAGAAAGAGGTTGCCAGGCTTGATATCAAGATGCATCAGGCCATGCTGCTGATTCATGTGATCAAGCGCTTCGGCTGCTTCAGCCATGTAGCTGAGCAGTTCATCACGGGGAATTCCCGAGTAGCCTGACTGGCGATAACTTTCGAGCAGTTCATGGAGGGTGCGATCAGCTAATTCCATTACGATCATCAGTTCGCCATCGATCTCTTCAATGCGATCCATTTGCAGGATAAAAGGATGACGGATGGCGACGACGCGTTTCAGGGCACGGTATTCCTGCGCAGCTTGCTGTTGATTCGCGCTGGGGTTGGTGCAGTTACCACGAATGAATTTGATAGCTTTCTGGATACCGCCCGGAGCTTCGCATTTCCATACCTCACCGAAGCCGCCACGACCGAGTGGATTCAGCAGACGATACCCAGCAATTGGATGTGCTCCAGGCTCACGGAGGTAGCCCGGACCTTTCTCTTGCATTGCAGGTGAATTACCAATAGTTGCAGGCATGTTGTGTAGGGTCGGCTGTGCTTCCCTGGGCGCAATACCACTCAAACTTAGCGGGATTTTTCACGTTAGTCCAGTGAAAACCGCATCTGTCCTGGTGAGAGACAGAATATAGACTCAATAGCACACCGATGTATATTGTCATCAGAACAAAATTGCGCTCGCATCCGAGCTTGGACTCTCAGAGAACCATAAACTAATACGGACAGCACATTCCCTACTTCTTGCCAGGCTAACAATGAAAAATCCCTTGCTACCTTACCTTCTCATAGCCGTTTTGGCAGCCGGCGTTGTTATTGTCTATCGAGGTATGAAAGATATGAAACCAACATCCGTGCCCCCTTCATCGGTAACTTCGCCAACTTTGGAAAATCAGGCCTTAGCGACAGCCACGTTCGGTACCGGCTGTTTCTGGTGTACGGAAGCAGTATTTCAACAGTTGAGGGGGGTGCAAGGCGTTACTTCGGGGTACAGCGGTGGAAAGGTGAAGAATCCCACCTACGAACAGGTCTGCTCAGGCGATACCGGACATGCTGAAGTCATCCAGGTGGTTTTCGATCCCAAGGCGATCAGTTTCAAGGATCTTCTCGAAGTCTTCTGGAAAACCCATGATCCGACGACCCTGAATCAGCAAGGCAATGACTACGGGACGCAATATCGATCAGCCATCTTTTATCATGATGCGGAGCAGAAAAAGGTGGCGGAAGAGTACAAGGACAAACTCAACAAAGCAGAAGTGTATAGTCGGCCCATCGTGACTGAAGTCACTGCTTTCGGCGAATTCTACCCTGCTGAGAAGTATCACCAGAACTATTACAACGACAACACCAATGCAGGCTACTGTCGCGCTGTCATCCAGCCGAAACTGAACAAGTTCAAAGAGGTCTTCAAGGACAAGCTAAAGAACTGATTCGTCATGAACACGATCAAAATCGTGGCCAGCAGCGATCTGCATAGCCATTTGCCGGAGATTCCTGAATGCGATCTGTTGTTGCTGGCCGGCGATCTATGTCCGGATGGTAGTGAACTGAAACAGGCGATCTGGCTTGATACCGCCTTCCGCCGTTGGCTGAAGGAGACGCCTGCGAAAGAGATCGTTGGAGTGGCCGGCAATCATGACTTTGTCTTTCAGAATCGTCCTGACTTGATCCCCACCCTGCCCTGGCACTATTTGCAAGATACTGGCATCGAACTGTTCGGGCTTCATATCTGGGGCACACCCTGGCAACCGGTCTTCTATGATTGGGCGTTCAATCTCGAAGAGAAGCAGTTAGAGCAGAAGTGGTGGATGATTCCGAAGAGGACCGATATTCTTCTGCTCCATGGCCCGCCACAGGGTTTCGGTGATCGCAATTCACAGGATGAGCACACCGGCAGCCCCAGCCTGACACGGCGTATTCAAGAACAGCAACCACAACTAGTGCTGTGTGGCCACATCCACGAAGCACGAGGCGAATATCGTATTGGTCAAACACTGGTGGCAAACGTCAGTCAACTCGATCTGCAATACCAACCTCATGATGACGTCTGGGAGCATTCTCTCGCTCGAAAAACATTCAGTTAGTTTTGTCCGGTTGTGCTTCCCAACGCTACTTTGATTCGTTAGGATAAGTGTCAATAGATTGCATCATGGACGACCACGACGGAGAAGGATCTCATGCGTCGCAGCACCCGTTGGGTTTCGATTACCTTAGCCAGTTTGCTCGTGGGCCTCCTGCTCGGCTGTATCGTGGCGGGATTTCTTTATTATGGGCGTGGCGTCACAAAGTATCTCTCTAGTGGCGAGTCGTCGTATCAAGCCGGGCTTGTTGCGGTGCGTGACAATCGCCTGGAAAAGGCGATCGTCTACTTCCACGAAGCAATCCTTTCCGCAGAGAATCTGCTGCAGGAGTTTGAAGAGCCCGAAAGTGAGCCCAAGCCCCAGGAACAGTTCGAGAAAGAGCAGAGATATATCGGACAGGCTTACTGGATCAAGCATCGGGCTGTGAAGGCACGGGGATTCACCAAGCAGCTAGTCGACAACAAGCCTCTACCCACTTTTGAAGGACAGGAGGAAGGAACTTCGGATCAGGTGATTCAGAAACTCTCTGCGCTGCGCCTTCCTGATGAAGAAAGCCGACGTGAAGCAGTGAGTTGCCTTCGTGAGGCTGCCTATCGCCTGCCAGGCAACGTTGAGGTGTTGCGTGAGGCTGTCGCCGCTGAGATTCAATTTGACCCGATGCAGTGGAATCATGTGCATGCTTTTGCCACAACATTAGCTGAGCTTGATCCGAACGATGAACGTGCGCTTTATCTTCTGGCCAGACTTGAGTACGAACAACCGATCGCCGTCAAAGGCGATTCGGGCAAGGCTACTTTGCCGATGCCGATGGCCAAGCGAAGTAAGGACCGCATGATGAAGGGGCTGGAGTTCGTCAGTAAGCTCAAAGCCAAAGAGACCCGGTTACGATGGCGAACCGTCTGCCTCGAAGGACAGATGAATTCCTGGCTGATTCAGAATTATCGACAGCCCGGGCAACTGAAGCCCGACGCTGAACGTGAAGCCAATGTTCGACTTCGTGCCCTGCTCTTCGATGCTGAACAGGGCGCCATTAACATGGCTCAGAAACAGGCCAGTCTTGAGGGGATCAGTCGGCTCGATTTGCAGGGACTGTATCAGCTGCACCAAATGGCCCTCGATCTGTCCATTGAGGACGCACGTCGTGCCGGTAGGAATACTGAACTGGCAGAGGCACAGCAACCATATCTCGAACAGATGCAGCGCATCATGGATGCCTGTTTGTTTCTGGCGACTAAGACAAAGAAAAATCGGCGTGCAACAGAAGCAGCAGAGTTCCTGACCCAAGCCTGCTTGAAGACTATGTCCTGCATGATTGCCCAGCGGCCCGAAATCTGGTCAAGTTATCGAGACCAGGTGATTGAACTGGGTAAGCTGGCACGTTTAGAAGATCGTATCGGCCAGACCCTGCCTCTGCGAATGGCCGATCTGCTCTCTCGTGATGGCCAATGGCAAGAGCAACGCCTTGCCGTTGAATCGGCGAAGATGAGGTACGCCGATGCCGTACAGTGGCTCGACGATGGGTTAAAGGCGGCTGATGTTAGCAAAGTCATTACGCAGGCCGTCCTGAATATGCACGAAGCCAAGCTGCGTTTGCTTAACAGACAGGAGGCCCCACTATCAACATACCAGCCACATTTGGATGCTCTAACGTTTAGTAAGCAGGAGAGCGCCCTGGCCGCCGCAGCCTATTACGAAGGCACCCTCGCAGAACGGGCTGGACGTTTGCAGTTTGCCCGTGGTCAATTGGAAAGAGCGACGAGATCAAGCCGAAATGATCTTGCCCGTAAAGCGCTGACGAAGTTGATCCCCATCTATCTCACACTGGAAATGCCTGACCAGGCGCTGACCGCCATCAGAGACCTCACTCGAATTATTGCACTTCAGGATGCTTTTAACCCGGAGGAACAGAGCCGAACGAATGGTATGGTCCGCAAGCCCGATGATCTTCTCGTCCAGCGCATGCAAGCTCATCTGCTGGCTGCCAATCAAGCGCAATATTTAATCAAGACAGATGCCGGTCTTGCCAGGCAGCAACAGTCCGCCCTGGTTCATCATGAGGCACAGGTAAAGCAACTGATTGAACAAGGAAGCAAGAATCCCGTCATCGCAGGTCGCATACAAGTGGCGTGGGCACAGTATCTCATGCAGTGGGATCGTCTGAAGGAAGCCGAGCCTCTGGTAACATCCCTGGGCATTGAACATGCCGAATGGCTCGACACACTACGGCTGCAGATTGGGTTGGTACTCCATCAATCGCAGCCTGATGAGGCGCAACCCGGTTCTACAACACCGCCGGAAGTTCAGAAGAAAGTCGATGAGCTGATCGAGCAATATCTCGCTCGAACACAGGCACAGCCTGGCGGCAAGCTGATCTGGCTCAAGTGGCTGGCTACAACCGGCCGTGTAGAAATGATGCAGAAACTAATCGATGACAAAGTCTTCCTTGGCGATGCTTCAAACGATGTGGTTGCCCGGCGTCTTCGTGCCTTGGCCTATCTTTATGTCAGCCAGCGAGAGCAAAAGAACGAGATGCTTAAGATCTTGCCCGTCAATCCGCAAATTGAAGTGGCTCTTCTACAAACAGCTCATTCACTGAGTGAGCAACCGAATGCACCCGTTTCTTCACTGGAGCAGCAGCAGGACTCTGGCCTGTTCCGTACCTGGTCGGCAGCTATTGCCCTGGCCAAGGGAGATCATGCCGAAGCTTGTCGTCAGTTCGCTAACTGCCTCGAGTATTCCCGTGTTCGGCCTCTGGTGCGGCAGGGATTACTGGAAGCCTTGATCGCCTGGTCTGATCAGCAGCCTGCCGAAGCACGCAAGTTCGCGGCTGAATTGTTGCAGCAATACACCAGCGATCTGAGTCTGCTTCTTGGCTATGCTTATGCCTCTATGCGGATCGGTGAGATAGGCAACCCAACAGATGCCGGCGATCAAGTCAAAGATATGGCCACTGCCCTCAAGGCGTTTGAAGCAGCTTGTGTGCAAGAGCATCGAGACCCTGCCTATGCCGCCTGGGTTGAGGCACAATGCTGGCGCATTTCGCCACGCCGTGATCTGGCGCTCTTTCATGTGTTGCGTACCCTGGAGTTGAATCCCAGGCACGAAGCAGCCTATGTGCTGGCCATCAACATGTTACTGGACAAGAACGACAACACAGGCATTGAGCAAGCTCAGCAGCTCGCCAGCGCCTATCGCACCAACCTTCCTCAGTCGAAGGAAGCCCTCTACTGGCAGGCTCGTTGTCATGATCAAATTGGCCGAGCGAACGATGCCCTGGCACTCTATCGTGAGTTGATGGAAAAGATGCCCAGGCACCCTGGTGTCTACCCAGCCACGTGTCAGTTGCTTTTGACCTCAACTTCGGTGGAATCCTTGGCTGCCTGCCAGCAAGTGATCAATCGCTGGAAGGCTGCGTTGCCGGAGGATGTGCGAGCGACGCAGATGGAAGTTCAACTTCTTGCCAGTCAAAACAAACTTGCCGATAGCCGTGCGGAAGCTGACCGAACTTTGAGTTCGATCGAATCTAAAATAATGGGCGATTCGCCGATTCAAACAGTCTCGACAGAGAAGCAGCAACAACTGGCTGTCAGAAAAGCTGATACGCTAAGCCTGCTTGCTCAGGCTCTCGTCCAGTCGAAACAGGCCTCTGAAGCATCCATTTGGGTGAAGCGGGCGTTGGAACTGTATCCCGATCATGAAGGAGCACAAATGCTCCTGGGCGATATGCTCGTCGATCAAATGCGTAGCCAGCCTGCCCGTTCCGAAACACGGCGAGGCCTGGCTCAGCAGGCGGCTGCATCATATTCGAAAGTCTATCGTCGGCAGCAGGGACAGATGGTCTCAGGCAATAAGCTCGCAACGCTGCTGGCTACAGAACTGAATGATCCTACGGAAGCCTATCGCATCATGCAGGAAGTGCGTGCCGCCAAGTTCTATACCCGGCCGATGACTGGCGACATGTTACCTATCGAAATGCTCGATACTCTGGGAATTGTCTATAGCAAACTGGCCCAGACTGATCTGGTGCAGGAACGCATTCAAACGTTTGAAGCAGCCCGTCGCCGCTATGCCGAGGAACCACGAGTCGCTCTTTACCTGGCCCAAGCCTATCTGGCTGCCGGCGATGGTAAGAGTGCCATGGTGACCTATCAGGCTGCCCGGAGCCTGTTGCCTAAGTCTTCGCTGCCTGCAGACGTTCAGCGGACCATGACGCAGGAGATTCAGCAGGGGATGGTGGAGGCTCAGGATAAGTCGAATTGAGCAGCCTACCGCTTCTTATCCAACGTCATTGAGTCAAACAACCTTCCGTCCACATCAAAAGCTTTGAAGTTCAGCCTGGCCTCGTGGACGGTCAGGTAGCAGTAGTGATAGACGGAACGCTGTTCAGCCTTGAACCAGTGGGGCGTAGGGCTGAAGTCTTCCAGCGTGCCACCACCACCACCGCTGGTGATGTAGATGGTGCCATTGACGTGATCGACTTTCTTTCCCCGCACCGGCCAGGTGCGTTCGTAGACATGCACATGGCCATTGAAGACCAGGTCAACCTTGTGCTTCTCATAGAGGCCGATGAAATGCTGCTGCACTCTCGGCTCGCCATCGCCATTGCGGCCATACCAGGAGTAGCCAAAGTCGTCATCGTCAGAAGAGTAGGCAGGGTGATGGTGAAAGACGATCTTCCAGGTCGCATCTGACTTGGCCAGTTCTTTATCAAGCCATTGATATTGCTCACCTTTGGGTGAGAGGTCACGAATCTTGTTACTGTCGATGGCGAAGAAGTCAGCGTTGCCATAGCGGAAGCGGTAGTAGTACTTCGGGGCGGGGACGCTGAAGTAGCGATAATAGTGTTCGTGGTTCTTCTCGTGGTTGCCGATCGTGGGCAGCACCGCCACGCGGCGAAAGAGCATCTCGGAGGGAGTGAACAGGTCGTCGGTCCATTGTTTCTTGTCAGGGCCTTCATCGACAACATCCCCACAATGCAGGACAAAGTTAGGTCGGCGTTCCCACATCTGTTTGGCGATGCGCCCGGTTATTACAGGGTTGCGCTGGGTATCGCCCACCACTGTGAAGGACCATGCCTCATCGGGCCGTACCGCTGTCATCAAGGTGAAGATGTCGCTTTCCAGGATGGCGCCATCATCAGTTCGAGTGATCACTCGATAAAGATACTTGCTGCTGGGCTTGAGGTCTTTGAGGGTTACTTCATGCACGGTCTTTTGATCTTTGAACTCGATGCGCTGACTGAGTTTGGGTGGA
>DAOMFV010000008.1:0-75699 GCA_035430005.1 Gemmatales bacterium | reverse complement strand
TAGCTCGGCAGGAGCCTCGCCTTCCCGATACTGATACACTTCCAGTATGAGCCTTGTCATCCTCGATTATGGCATCGGCAACCTGCGCAGCGTGCAGAAAGCCTTTGAAAAAGTGGGCGCCGCCGCCCTCATTACCAGCGATCCGCAGCGGATAGCTGAGGCAACCCATGTCGTGCTCCCTGGAGTTGGGGCCTTCTGCGATTGCATGGACAAGTTTACTGCCGCTCAATTGCGGGAGCCGGTGCTGGCTCACATTCAGCAGGATAAGCCGTTCCTGGGCATTTGTGTGGGCATGCAGATGTTGCTGACGACAGGGCACGAGAATGGCTTACACGCTGGCCTGGGCATCTTCGAGGGGGAAGTAATTCGTTTCCCCACGGTGGAGAGCTACAAGGTGCCACACATGGGGTGGAACCAGGCTGTATTGAAGAACGGCGATACGTTCTGGAACGGCCTGCCTCACCCGGCGTGGTACTACTTTGTGCACTCGTATTACTGCGTCCCCAAGGATCGTTCGCTGGTGGCGCTGGAGACCGACTATATCGCCCCCTTCTGTGCCGCCCTTCAGCGTGGCCGACTATTGGCTACACAGTTTCACCCGGAGAAGAGCCAGCAGGCGGGGTTGGAGTTGTTACGCAAGTTTGTTCGGTCTGGTTTGTAGTCATCACGCTCCGTCGTGATGACTACAAACTAGAGCGTGATGGCAACTCTAGCTCCGCCATCGGAAGCATCACTCGCTTCTTGGCTTGTTCCACCGACGACGCTCGCACCCAGTTCAAATCACCTTGTCGCCACAGGTAGGCGTAGGCCACGAGAAGGATAGCGAGAAAGAAGACCATCTCGCCAAAGATCAACCACGCGCTGGCGAGAGCGCTGTCGGGATCTACTGCCGAACCAGCGGGAGCTAGTGGGGCGACACTCTTGACTAACAGGTCGTGAGCAGCAGTTGGCGTAGTTGGGACACTGAGAGTATTAAGCTTGCCGAACAACGTGGCCCAGGGGAAGAAGAAGACCAGTTCGACTTCAAAGATGACGAAGAGCAGCGCAACGACATAAAAGCGTAAATCGAACTGCACCCACGAACTGCCTACCGGGTCTTCGCCGCATTCGTAGGGGATATCTTTCTCAGCGTTCTTGACCTTGGGACGAATCAGCGTGCCGACTGTGAGATTGATGAGCACAAACCCGATGCCCACGAACACAAACACCAGGAGATAGGCAACCAGCGTCGGCATCAGTTAGTTTTTCTCGTCGCCACGCTTCACGGCCTTGCTGCGGGCCTTGGCTTTCTTCTTGCTGGTGGCCTTGGTCACGTCATCGGGCACGTATTCTTCGACGGTTTCGTCGCCGAGAATCACTTCGGGGATCACCTGCGCCGTGACGGGTAACGGCTTGCGATTGCTGAACCCGGCATACAGCTCATGCCAGTGACCGACTGCCGGTTCGCCCTGCTTCCAGCAATATTCGACTTCGCGGCCATCGACCCAGGCGGGGAAATCGACGAGCCCTTCCCAGCCCTTGAACTCGATGCCCAGGTTCCGCATCTCCTGCAGGCAATCTTCCAGGCGATCAGCATGATCGGAGACTTCTGCTTCGAGCAGTCGGCGATCATCCATGGAGGGAGCCAGATCGTTCTTCATGTCGAGCTTGTTCTGCAACCGCTCATAGAGTCGGGCGGTATTACTGATGTCGTCCACAATGTGACGCACCAGTGGCAGCATCTTATTGGCTTCATCGAGTGTAAAGAAACGTCTTCCGGATGGGGCATGACGGTCAGGCATGATGCATCACTTAGTTGAAAGATAAAAGTGTACGTCTTCACCGATAATCGTTTGCATGACCAATGAAAACAGATTTCTGCATTCTAGAAGGCAGTCAAGGCATTGGCTTGGGGGGTGGTGACGGTTTTGGCGGTTCGGGGGGCTTCGTCCACACCGGGGAGGTCAATTCCTTCGAGGCGGCGACCACCGTAGGGTTGAGCGTGTTCTGTCCCCAGGCCACTTCCAAGGGTAGCTTGGCGAAGTCGACGATCAGCCCATCACGAGTGTAACCGGAGAGATCATGGTTGGAACCCATGTAAAGACAATCGACGGGGCAAGGATCGACGCAGAGCGCGCAGAAGATGCATTTGCCATAGTCGATCTTGAACCCGTTGACTCGGAAGCCCTTGCCCATTGGGTTCTTTTCCTTGTCGATATAGATGCAATCGACTGGGCAGGCACGCACGCACTTGTCACAGGCAATGCACGTTGTCAGATCGAAGCGGTGGAACCCCCGATAGCGAGGCGACACTGCGACCGGCTTCTCGGGGTACTCGTATTGTTTGGTGAATGGCTCGGTGCGATAGGTGCGGAAGAAGGTGCGCAGCGTCACCCGCATCCCCGCCAGGACGGTGACGATCGTCTGCCAGACGTTATGGAACCATTCACGCAACGAATCAGCCCAGGTCTTCTTAGATGTGAATGCCCTTGCCCAGCCACGCTACTCGGGCTGCTTCGCCCATGCCTTCGGAGAGGGTCGGATGGCCATGCACGATGCGGGCCATATCCTCGGCACTGCCTTTGAAGGCCATGGTGGTGACCGCTTCAGCGATCATATCTGAAGCTCGGGGGCCGAAGATGTGGACGCCGAGGATGCGGTCGGTCTGGGCATTGCTGAGAACCTTAACCGTACCTTCCGTTTCATCCATCGCCTTAGCTCGGCCGTTGGCGATGAAGGGGAACTTGCCGACACGATACTGTACGCCTGCAGCTTTGAGCTCATCTTCGGTCTTGCCGACCGCTGCCATCTCAGGCCAGATGTAGATGACGCTGGGGATGATGTCGTAATCGACGTGGGCCACCTGCCCTGCCAGATGTTCAGCGATGGCGATGCCTTCTTCCATCGCCTTGTGGGCGAGCATCGGGCCGGCAATGATGTCGCCCAGGGCATAAATGTTCGGCACGTTCGTCTGGAAGTGATGATTGACCGGCACCTTGCCCGTCTTGGGATCAACCTGCACGCCAACGGTTTCGAGTCCGCAGCCTTGGGTGATTGCACGCCGACCAGTAGAGACCAACACTTTGTCGCCGGTGATCGTGATCGGTCCAGTCTTGCTCTCAGCAGTAACGGTCACTTTCTTGCCATCGCTCTTGGCCCCGGTGACTTTGGTATCGAGATGGAACATCATCCCCTGTTTCACCAGCGACCGATGCACCATCGCCGTCAGCTCGCTGTCGTTGAGTGGCAGCAGCTTGGGGAGAAACTCGATGACGGTGACTTTCGATCCAAGTCGCAGCCAGACCGACCCCATTTCGAGGCCGATGTAGCCACCGCCAATGATGATGAGGTGCTCAGGAACCTTGTCGAAATCGAGAGCTTCGGTGGAGGTGACAATGGTCTTGCCATCAACTTGCAGGAACGGCAGCGTGCTGGGTTCGCTGCCCATGGCCAGCAGAATGTTGTCGGTATCGAGAATGCTGGTGACGTCGTCGTTGCCTTTGACTTCGACCTGATTCTTGTTGATGATCTTGCCGGTGCCGAAGATGCCTTTGACGCCATACTTCTTGAAGAGGAAGGCGATGCCATCGACGAGGCCTTTGACGATGCCGTTCTTGCGTTTGATCATCGTCGGCACATCGAGGCCCAGGCTGCCGACGATGATGCCATGCCGAACGAAGTTGTGCTTGGCCTGGCTGTAGAGTTCACTCGAATCGAGGAGGGCCTTGCTGGGGATGCAGCCAATGTTGAGACAGGTGCCGCCAAAGGTGCCACGCTTATCAATGCAGGCGACTTTCTTGCCCAATTGTGCCGCACGAATGGCAGCGACATACCCGCCGGGGCCTGCACCGATAACTACCAGATCGTAACGCTCAGCCATGACTGCTCCAACAAGATGGACCTGTTCGTATTCTATGAGGTGAGTACAGCGGGTGAGGAGGTAGTATTGACACTTCGCATTTTGCGAAGTAACTTATAATAAGACTTGTCATCATGCGGAAGCCCGAGTCCAGGCATGCATGTCATATCACGCAAGAAACTACAGCAGTTTTCTCGACGATACCCTGAGTCTGCTGTACCTCTTGATATTTGGTACCGTCTGGCCAAGAAGAGTCATTGGATGAGCTTTGGCGAGATCAAAGACCCCTTCGGCAAAAGAGTGGACAAAGTCGGCAGGCACATCGTCTTTGATATAGGAGGCAATAAGTTCAGGCTCATTGCCATCTGCCATTTCAACAGGGGCAGAATCTACATCCGACATGTACTCACACATGCCGAGTATGATCAAGACAAATGGAAGGACGAATAACCATGGCACGAAACGCTTCCCTGAACTCCCTCTACGGCAAACGGCAGGATCGTTACCTGGAATTGATCCATCACTTCGCTTTACGACCGATTGATAACGATCAAGAACTCGAATCAGCCATCATCGTTGTTGATCAGTTACTGGATCAACCGAAACTGACGCAGCCTGAGCAGGACTATCTTGATGTTCTCAGTGATCTCATCGAATCGTATGAAGAGCAGTCAATACCCCCATCCACGTTGAGTGACAAGGATCTGCTGCATGCACTGCTCGAACTCAAAGAGGTTTCTCAAACCGAACTGGCAACTCATACGGGTATCGCGGAGTCTACCATCTCCGAGGTGCTCAAGGGCACCCGTAAGCTCAATCGGCGACACATCGGGAAGGTTGCTGGCTACTTTGAGGTCGATCCTGGCGTTTTCGACTTTCAGAGTAATGACGACTAGCATTTCCTCCTCGTCAGTAACATCTGTTCGTACTTTACCGTTCAAAACCGTAGCATACTACCCGGTTCCGGCCCTAATCCTTCAAACCCTACCCCTCTCCATGACGATAGCCATGATAGCCCTTATTCTTTCAAACCGGCATCATGTCCCTGAAACCTCTTCACGACGATATCGCTGCCTTTCGCCAATACCTCAAGGCTGAGCGAGGTCTGGCGACGAACACGCTGCTGGCGTACACCCGCGATCTTGATCATTTCGCTGAATGGTTCGGTGCTGCCAAGCAGAAGGATCACATACACCTGGGGCTGGCAGGGTTTAGTCAGTACGTCAGCCATCTGCGGGAGGTGATCAAGCTCGCACCGCCGAGCATTGCCCGGCATCTGGTGGCTCTCAAGATGTTCTTCCGCTTCCTGAAACTGGAAGGCTGGGCGAGTAACACCGCGGTCGATCTGCTGAGCAGCCCGACGCTGTGGGATCGGTTGCCGACGGTGCTTGGTGCCAAGAGTGTGACCAGGCTGCTGACCGCACCGAATGCTGATGACAAGTATTATCTGCGTGATCGGGCGATTCTCGAAACGTTCTATGCCAGCGGCGCCCGTGCATCTGAAGTGGCAGGGTTGAAGATCAATGATCTTTATCTCAGTCAGGGGTTCTGCCGGTGCATTGGCAAGGGCAGCAAGACACGGATGGTTCCTTTAGGCAAGCCGGCGATAGCGGCCATCGAAGCGTATCAGAAAGAACTGCGTCCCAAGCTGATGGAACGCCGAACCGAATCGCCGCATCTGTTTGTTAGCAGGCATGGCAAACCGCTGACCCGCATCGAACTCTGGAGAGTGATCCGCAAGTATGCCCGCCGTGCAGGGATCACCGGAAAGGTTTCTCCGCACACTCTACGGCACAGCTTCGCCACTCATTTGCTGGAAGGCGGCGCTGACCTGCGTGTCGTTCAAGAACTTCTGGGCCACGCCAACATTGCGACGACTCAGCACTACACCCATGTCGACCGTGCCAGACTACAGTCGATACATAAGAGGTTTCATCCGAAAGGATGAGGCAAGCAGATTAGGGAGGGCGAAGCTCCTGCTGAGCCGCTTCTTATTCGTTGATGGCTCGGCGGGAGCCTCGCCTCCCGCAATTCGAACTAATACTTCCATTCCATTCGAAAGAACGGCCCATGATAATCGAAGCGGCCAAACTCACTGCCTTCGATCAAGGCCATATCTTTGGAAAACCAGGCTTCATAGAGATAGCCTGCTGAAAAGCTCAATCGATCCTGGTACCGAGGCGGAGCATAGCGCAAGGCGAGTTGGGCGCCTACATGCCAGATCGTGCCGCCCTTTGAGGCACTCTCGCTGTCGGCGTGGAATTCGTTATCGATGTTGGATGCGGTATCGATGCAGGCTGTATAGGTTCCCCATTGAATGCCGCCGTCGAACCTGCCCGTCAGTGAGAGACCCGTATCCCGGAAAGGCACTTCGAACCGCATTCCTGCACGGGGGCCAGCACCGATGAACTGTTGGCGGTACCGGGCGGCAAGATAGCTCGGCAACTCGGAAGTAAAGTCGAGAGCGAAGTTATTCTGGAAGTCAGCGATGGTGAGTCGTATAGAGGCATCCCACTGGGCGCGGATCACAGCCAGGATGGGGAACGTCTCGGAGAGGAAGCCAAAGTCGAAGGCATCTAACTGAGCCGAGTGTGAGAACGAGTAGAGGGTATCAGAGCTGGAATCAAACACCCTGGTGCTGCTATCGCTGTAGATGCCCTGGTAGCCAAAGTAGAAGTTCCACGGGCCGCGATTGAGCAAGCCGACTTCGAATCGGGGCATCACCGTCCAATCCATGTTGGGCGAGAAGCTGGGGCCGCCCTCAAAGCCAGTGCCCCTAAAGCGTGGCTGCACGACGGCGAAGTCGAGGTTGTAATAGAGTTGGGGCAAATAGGTCTCGGTCATTACAGGCACGGGAAGCGCGTCAACACTTTGTTGCTGATACGACGATTCCAATACTGGCGGGGGAAGCGACTGAACCCCCTGCGCTTGTGCAGAGCAGGTATAAGAGCAGACAATCAACAGAACAGACATAATGGTCGAAAGTCTCATGGCGCACTTACTCCACGGTACGAGTCAAGAGCGCGAGACATAGCCCAAGGCTGAGATTTGTGCAAGAGGGAACGTCAAGCCTTGATGCCGCCTAGAGATACGACAACCAGACCGATTTGTGACGTTGCTTGATGCCCGCATACCAGTGGCACAGGGGATATAGCATGAGGATGACCCCGACCCAAACTGCGTAGACCACCGGCAATGAGAAGCCGAAGTCATGCGGCACATGGCCCAATGGAGGGTTCGAGAACAACCATGCCGGGAACTGATGCAGATGCCACCAGGCAGCGATAACCCACAGTCCATGAATCAGGGGCAGATGCAGCAGATAGAAAAAGAGGGGTACCTTGCCAAAGATGATGAGCGGCCTGGCCCAACGACCGACACCCGCATCGAACCAGGCAAGGAAGAGCAGTGCTGGGCCGAGCGTCATCAATAAGTAACACAGCGAGGGTGGCTGCTTGGTGCAGTTCAGGAAAGAAATGAACGTCATGATAGGTGATGGCTGCACGGCCCAATGGCTCGTTTCACCATATCCGTTGATGAACCTGAGTAGCACGAAGCCGAGGCAACAAGCGAGACCGAGCTGATAGAGCAAGCGTCGCCGCCGTTTCGCTTCCCAGCCATAAGTCATGCCCAGGCCATATCCGACCGCCATCACGCCGACCCAGGGGATTAGCGGATAGCCTGCACTGAGCACTACGCCGGGCAGTGGATTATCGCTGGGTTGCTTCATCAAGATGAGCGAGTAGCCGGTATGAATGACAACGCCATGGTCGCTTGCCTGTTTGACTACCAGGCCTAGTTTGGGGACCACAAGGTCACATGGATCGTGGAGGATATGCCAGAGCCAGCTGCATGAGCTGATTTGTTCGCCCTTGATGTGGTCTACCAGGTGGTGACCGAAGATCAGCGTAAGGCCAAAAACGATGGGTACCCAGTTGGGGAAACGGGACAGGATGCCAAGCATAATCATCGACCAGCCTAGCGTCCAAATGACCCAGCAGGGAAGATAGGCAAAGTCGAAGTTCCACGCCCAGCCGAAGGTGCGGACGACCATCCATTCGAGGAAAATGAGCCAAACACCACGGGTGATGAGGAAGCAGGTGAGTTCAGTGGGCGATTTGCCACGCAGCCTGGAGAGAGCGGCACCGACGCCCGCCAAGAGAATGAACGTCGGGGCGCAGAAGTGGGTGATCCAGCGAGTGAAGAACAGCACTGGGGTAGTCTGTTCGAGGTTGGTGGGATCAATGGTGTGGAAGTAGAAGAAATCACGGACATGATCGAGAGCCATGATCACCATGATCAGGCCCCGGAGGAGGTCGATTGAGTGGAGGCGGGGCTTGTTCATGGTCACTTCTCGTCCCCGGTCTCTGACCGGGGACGCACTGCAATCCCGGCTCTGCCGGGAGTCGGGAAATGTAAAGACACCACTTTGCTCTAGACTTCCGGCGGAGCCGGAGATGCAGCCCGTCCCCGGTCAGAGACCGGGGACGAGTAGGCACGAGAAACACTTTACACGAATTTTGTCTTTCCCGGCATTGCTACAGGCGGCGTAGGGAACTTGTCAACCTTGTAGCTGGGGGGCGAGAGGTCTTCCTTGCTGTTCATCGCCATATCCCATTCGATCTTCTTGCCGGTGTAGGTGCTCATACGGCCCATGATGCCGGTTAGGGTGCTTTTCACCATGCGTTCGCCGTCGTTGATGGGCTTGCCGTTACGGATCGAATCGAACAGCTCGTTGTGCTCATGTTGATACATGTCATCTTTGCTGAGTTCCTGGCTGGCCTGCCAGGCTTTGGGGCCTTTGATGCGCCAGCGGCCGTTCTGCCAGTGGGCCGAACCTTTGGTGCCGAAGACATGGAAGGAGTTATCGTTGTGGCAATCCTTCATCTGCCGGGTGAAGCAGTAGCCCTTGATGCCATTGTCGTATTCATAGGCAACGGCATGGTGGTCGTAGATATTTCCAAAGACCGGGTCGGTGCGGACTTGCCTGCCACCCATGCCGATGGCGGACTTGGGAGAAGAATCTTTCATCGCCCAGTTGAGCTTGTCAATGGTGTGAATGGTCTGTTCGCAGATATGGTCGCCCGAGAGCCAGGTGAAGTAGAGCCAGTTGCGAATCTGCCATTCCATATCGGTGAGGTCAGGAGTCTTGGGCAGATGCCAAAGGGTACCGGTGATGTAGTTCGCTTCCATGGAAACGATGTCGCCGATGTCGCCATCGTGAATGCGTTTGAACATCTCCCGCATGGCATTGTGGTAGCGCCAGCAGAAGCCTGCTACTACGGCCAGGTTCTTCTGCTTGGCGATTTCCACTGATTCAAGAATGGAGTGGCAGCCAGGAGCATCGGTAGCCATCGGCTTTTCCACAAAGGCATGCTTGCCTGCTTCCACTACGGCTCTGAAGTGAGCCGCACGGAAATGGGGAGGCGTGGCCAGCAGGACCACATCGACGCCGCTGCCGATGAGTTCCTTGTAGGCATCCAGCCCAACGAAGCAGTGCTTATCGGTAGCGGCAAACTTCTCGCCGATGTTGTCCTTGAGCGTCTTCCTGCAGGAGTTGAGGCGATCAGGGAAAGCATCCGCCAAGGCGGTGATCTGGACGGCGGAACCTGTGTTGGCTGCCTGCTGGGCAGCTCCGGTACCACGTCCGCCGCAACCGACCAGGCCTACTTTCAGGACATCGCTACCGGCGGCATGGACGGAGGGAGCTAGCGATAATAGGCCCGAGGAAGCGGCAGCAACGGCACTATTTCTAAGAAACGTTCGACGATCTGGCATGTCTCATGCTCCTGGCAATTCTCACGGGGAAGGGAAATCAGGCAGGGAGCATTATTCTAGCAAAGAACCAGGGATGATGCGAAGAAGAAAGGGTGTTCCATCCTAATCTGTAGTGAAAGCAGTCGAGGAAGGTTTTCCTGACTGCTTCCAAAGTTAACAGGATGATGGGCCAGCTTCCGTTGCAATGGTCAGCTGGAGAGTAGCAATTGTCGACGAGAAGGTTCTGCAACTACGGGTTAGGTCGTCCCCTGGGGACGTCAGTGGGGGCTACACTCGTTGGGGTGCTCTTGAATGTCCAAAAAGGCTTAACAAATACGATTACCACCGAAATAATCGTTATCACCAAGATACCCGTGAGTATGAAAGCTTTCAGCCAGTTTTCATCCGATTCGCTCCCATCTTCTAGTAAGACTTTCTTCTTCGACTTCTTCTTCTTGTTGCCTTTCTTCTTCCTGGGTCGTTCCTGCTCTTCCTCGACCTCCTCTTCATCCGCAGGCAACGCTTGAGCAACCGCCATCGACGGCTGTACGACCATGGCCGGGGGAGGCACTGCCTGCTTCATCTTAATGGTAATGTGGGCGCCACAAAATGGGCAAGCAATCGTCGCCGGGCCTGAGAGTACGGGCAGGGTGAACTGATTTCGACATTTCGGGCATGCTGCTAAGCGTGACATAGTGCTGACCATACTTGAGAGAGAACAGCGGTGTCTCGAAGGTGGAGAAGTGTAAGGCTGCCTCAACCATCGACTCTACCAACCTTTATCCAACATGCCAAAGGCACTTTCTCCATATTTCCAACATACCTCAAAAGAATGATCGATACGTCCGACATTGAGACTATTTTCATAAATCTCTGTGAAGCTGTAACGGCTTGTAGCGGCAAGCACTGCTATCTGTAGCGAATAGTCACTCTGTGGTTTGGGCTGCGACGAGTGAAGTTAGGCTCTATTCATATCGTCTTCATTTTGGCGCTGTATCTAAATCAATACGACTGTTGAAACGAATGATCTTCTACATGCGTCTTTACAGAAGCAGAAAGGTCTACGAGCTTCTACACGTGAACAATCTGATGTCCATTAGTGTCCTGGTTGAATGATGAAAACGAGACGGACAGAGATGAGGGGGAACGCCAACATGATCGACACCACGAAAAAAAAGAGAATCCAGCGCAGCAGGCTACAGGTGCTGGAAGGCTGGATCGAGAGGGTCGATCAATCGAACCGACGGCTCCACGTCCGCACCGGCAGCAAAGATAAGCATGGCGTCTGTGTCCTGATCCCTGATCACTGTGACATCCGCCATCTGCAGCATCACTTGCAGCTCGCCACGCTGCTGCCCTGCGATCAGCTCAGCATCGCCTATCAGGAAGATGAGTTTGGTGCCCGAATTGCCCAAAGCATCGAGCTGATTCCAGCCTGATGTCAACGAAGCCCAGCGAACGACCCCTTGTGCCGACCTATTTGGGAAAGCATGAGGGGTTGTTGCACTTTCTAGCCGATTGACATGCGACGCTGGCGGTCACCTTCGTAGGCTTCCACGATCTTCTGTACCAACGGATGCCTGACGATATCTGCATTCTCCAACGTGATGACACCCACCCGATCCAGGTTCTTCAGCCGATGGCCGGCATCAATCAACCCGCTGGGGATGTTGCGAGGCAAATCGATCTGCGTCACATCACCGGTGATTACCATCTTAGAGCCGGCACCCAACCGGGTCAGGAACATCTTCATTTGCGTAATCGTGGTGTTCTGTCCTTCATCAAGGATAATAAACGCCTGGCTCAAGGTTCTGCCGCGCATGAATGCCAGGGGCGATAACTCGATGACATTCGAATCGAGGTAACGGCGAACCAGATCAAGGGGGAGCAGATCTTCCAGAGCGTCGAGCAGGGGACGCAGATAAGGGTTGACCTTATCCTCAATATCACCGGGAAGGAAGCCGAGCTTTTCACCAGCTTCCACGGCGGGACGACAGAGCACGAGCTTCTTGATTTGTCCCGCTTTCAGAGCGGCAGCAGCCGTAGCGGTGGCGAGGTAGGTTTTCCCTGTACCTGCCGGGCCGATGCAGATGGTAATGTCCTTTTCCTTCATCATGCGGACGTAACGAGCCTGGCCATCGGTGCGGGGACGAACTCCTTTTCCGATGGTATCGATGGCCAACCGTTCGGGGCTATCCTTATCGCCTGACCGCTGAAGCGTTTCGAGGGTCATCTGCACGTCTGACGGGGTAATCGGTCCCTGTTTGGCGATTGAGCGAAGCTGAGTGATAACACGCTCCGCCAGTTGTACTTGTCCGTCAGGGCCTTCGAGGATGAAGGTGCTGTCCCGAGGAATGATTTTGATACCCAGTGCTTCGCGGATGGTACGTAGATGCTGATCACGTGGTCCCAGGACTTGCAGGACTTCGGTTTGATCGTTGAGCGTCAGTGTTAGTTCAGCCATGAATGGTACTTTTCGTAAATAATGGCTTCGATGAGAAAGGGCAACTGTCAATGCCCCCCAACCCCTCTCCTCCGGTGGAGAGGGGAGAAGATCATATCATACGGCCCATTGCAGAATGCCATAGGTCACAGGCACACTGAAGAGGATGGAATCGAAGACATCGAGCAGACCGCCGAAGCCGGGCAGTGTGCTGGAGGCGTCCTTCAGATGAAGATCACGCTTGATCAGCGACTCCATGAGGTCGCCGAGCATTCCAGCGACACCAATGACCATTCCCATCAAAAGCGTCATCATCCAACCTGGTATTCCCCATGTCGAGCCATGGCGGAAGGGAAACTGGCCAGTCGGGTCCAGGTCGAACCAGGTGCCGACTCCCTGGATCATGAGCACCGCACTCAGACCAGCGATGAGAATCCCGCCGGCTGCGCCTTCCCAGGTCTTCTTGGGGCTGAGCAACGGCGTCATGCGATGCTTGCCGAACAGCTTACCGGTGAAGAACGCCCCGATGTCGCAACATTTTGGAACAAAGATCGCTACCATGAGGGCGATAGTGCTTGGGCCCGTCCCCGTAGAACCATCAGGATGAAACCAGCGCAATTGAATCAAGAACGACCCCAGAAAGCCGATGTAGGCCACGCTGAAGAACGTCAGAGCCAGACGCTTGGTAACCTGCCCGGGTTCATGGTAATTCCAGGCTTCGACGAGAAAGGAGACGAGCAGACTGGTAAGCAAGCCTCCGGTAATCCATGCCAGCGGCGCACCGGGCCATCCCAAAGCACTGGCCCAGTTGAAGATCACCAGCAACAGCATTGAACCATAGAGCGGAAAGGATCGAGGTCTTGCCTCAGCGGGAAGGAGTTGCTGCAGTTCATATCCCAGGGCGAACGTGACAGCGACCCCGAACGTGAAGGAGATGGGGAACCATGGAGCGAAGCAGCGATCAAAGCACAGGACCGAAAAACCCCAGACGGCCAGGAGCGTACCGACGATAAGACGTGCTCTCAGCATCATCATTCCAAGGTTATTGGGCCAAAGTTATTGCGGTATGGTACGTGACAGGCCGTTGTCAGTGGCCCCTAAAGCCAGAATATAGTCTGCAGCCTGATAGCTCCAGTGTTTTGCATCAGGATAATGGCCGGCCGATTCCTGAAAACAGGTGCGGAGCATGTCGGTATCGATGATGCCAGGGTTCAAAGGAATCGCAGCCAGACCATCCGGAAGGTCATCCGCCAGGGCTTTGGTCAATCCTTCGATGGCATACTTCGAAGCACAGTAAGGGGCAACTTCAGAAGAGGTGGAACGGCCCCAGCCTGAACTCATATTGATGATGATCCCGCTGCTACGTTCGATCATCGCCGGTACCACGTGACGAATCAGGTTGGCTACCCCTTTGATGTTTACATCGATGAGGGGGTCAAACTCGTTGGCGGCAATCTCCCAGAGCGGAGCGAGCCTGTTCATCAGAGCAGCATTATTGATCAATAAATCTGGGACGCCATACTGTTGGATCAAAGGCGTGACCCATCGCTCGACGTCTTTATCGCTGGCAACATCCACTACAGCAAAAGCGTGCGGTGAGGGGTATTGTTTCGACAGGGTTTGAATATGCTCTACGCTCCGTCCGCAACCCCAGAGAATGCAGTTCTTTTCAATGAAACGGTCTACCAGAGCTCGACCCAGGCCGCGCGTAACTCCGGTCATCAAGATCGTTCGCTGCATGAATTAGGCCCGTTCAGTTACCATGACAAAAGAATGGAGATTTGTTTGTCTATGATGTACGGAAGAGAGCTGGTATGGTAAACTCAAACCCCTCCTGAACGGGGAGACGCTTCTTCTCATGGAATAGAGTGTTTCAGTACGGATGCGATGAGTTCATTGAAGAAATAGTGACAAGGAGCACAGTAGTGCCCTTTGATATCCCAGAATTGAATGTGTTGCCGGGGGAGTAACAGTAGCTCCTGCTCTACATTGGGCAGATGATCCTGGATGTCCTTGGGATTTATCGAGCCGACTCCTTTTGTCGATTCAACCAACGCTATCATCTCGATATATCGTGGTCAGTGGATCAACGCCGGGCTGAGCGGCCTCAGCATCTTCCCGTATCTTGGTGATACGGTCAAGTTCGGCAAGTTTTCCAAGTATCTGGAGACGGTCAAAAAAGCAGTCGCTGCTGCAAACAAGGATACTCACTTTGAGAAGATCCTTCGTCCAGTGTTTGACAAGCTTTACAGTGCTCTCGATCGCATTCCGATGCACATAGTTCCTCCAGGGATTCGTCGCACGCTGGAAGAACTGCGCTGAGATTTTGCACGCCGTGTCGTCCGAATGCCGTCTTGACTTGAACCGTTCTTGATCGAAGAGTGAAGAAATGCTCTTAGTTTATGGTTTAGTCCCTGCGTTAATAGCAAAACTCAGATCAGGATGAAGCGCCCGGATTGCGAAAGGTCACAAGTTCGCCCTTATCCTCACTACCACGAAAAATTACCTATTCTTTAAGACTTGCCCCTTGTGGTGTCGATGATGAAGGCGACGGTTAACGTCCCTGGTGGCAAAAGTTGAGTGAATTCGCCCCGATCAACGTAAGTTCGTTTCCGGGTGAACGCTAAAGGGCAAGTATCATGCAAAGACGTCATGTGTGGTGGACAAGCCTGCTGTTCGCAACTGGCATTGTTCCTTGCGCCGTTGCTCAAGTGCCGGCGGGAGCAGCCGCCGCTGCTACTGCTGCCGCTCCGGGGGTAATCGCAGCTGCGCCTCAGCAGACGCTCTGTTCCTGGCTGGGATGTAGTTGGGAACAGAAAGAAGAATGTCGTCGAATGTTGTGCAAACTGCCTATCGGCCAAATGCTCAATAATGCCACTGCGCCCTTAGGGTTGCTTACCGGTGGAATCATTCCTGGATTCTGTCCACCGGCCTCGGCTGAACTGCTCAAGGAAGATGGAGCCAAGGGAACTGCTGCCAAGATCAAGGCTGACGAAGCCGACGCCAAGGAACGTCGCGCGGCGGTTCGCTATCTGGGCACCGTCGATTGCCATTACTGGCCCGAAGCTCAGGATGCACTGATCGCCTCACTTCGTGGTGATAGAAATGAATGTGTTCGTTTTGAAGCAGCACTGGCCTTGGGCAATGGCTGCTGTTGCACCAAGAAAACCATCGAAGCCCTGATCAATGCCACCACTTGCAGCAACAAGGACGATTTCCCCCGCGAGACCTCCGCACGAGTGCAGGCTGCCGCCCGCCAGGCTCTTGACCACTGCCTGTGTTGCTTCCAGGACATGAATCCTGCTCCTGTTGAAGACATCAAAGCCCCCCCCGAAAAGTCCAAGGGAAACAAAGCTGAACCCGGTGCTGAAAAGTCGGGAGGCGATAAGCAAAAGAGCAGCACCAACGAACCGCGAAAACTCGGAGAGGCGACGCCCTTCGAACGACCCACGAAGATGACCTACTATGCCCGCATCAATGAACAGCCCATGGAGCTGATCGTGCGGGAAGGCCGCCGAGTTCTTTCAGCAACACAACCGATGCCCGTCACTGGCAGCAATTCATTCGCCAAGCTGATTGATCGCTCTTCAGGTGTGCCTGAAACTCGTGGCTATATTGTGCAGGGCGGACAGCCTGGTCAGACCGCCGAGGTCGTTACTACTTCCAAACCGACTAATCTCTGGGACCTCATGACTGGTGGCAACAAGCCAGTCATCGTCTCCAGCTATCCTGCCAAGTCAACGGTTGTTCAAGCGGCTGAACCGACACGAGTGGTTCCTCAAGCGAACACCAAGACTGTGGTTCAAGCTACTACTATGCCGCAATCGACCGCCGCGGCAGCCGGTACGATCAGCGGCCCAGCCATGCCAACGGTTCCTGCGGTTCAACCACCGCCCCAGATGCCGGTACTGAAATCGTCTCCGGTGCCCGTTGTGAGCTTGCCCCCGACACCAGCACCACGAGTTACCGAGTCGGTTACCTCAGTTGCTGTAACCGCGCCTAAAGCGCCCGAGATGAAGACTGCTCCTACTCTTCAGTCGATTCAGCCTGCTGTCCCGACTTCTGTCAGCACCACCCCCGCAGCACCCAGCGCCAAGGTCGTCGAAACGAAGACCGCGCCGACTATTCAGCCGGTTCAGTCTTCCACTCCTGCAACGACAGCGCCTGCTTCGCTGACTCCGCCTGTGGTCAAGGTCGAAGTAAAGACTGCCCCAGCCGTTCAGCCGATCCAGGCCTCCGCTCCTGCTCCTGTGGCGACCAAACCTGCTGCCGTAGTGACTACTGCCCCAGCCAAACCGGTCGTCTCACCGATGCAGAACGTTATGCAGAAGATTTCGATGGGCAATGTCCAGGAACGATTTACCGCATTGGAAAGCCTGTCTGCCGTCCACAAAGCCTCGCCGGAACTCAGTGCTCAATTGATCAAGACTGCCGAGCAGGACAGCAGTGAACAGGTACGCTGTGCGGCGATCCGAGCCATGGTTCGGACCGGAGTGCCCGCAAACCAGTCGATTCCGGTTCTTGCTCAACTGGGCATGGATGTGGAATCGAAGGTCGGCAAGGAAGCCAACCAGGCCCTGGCCCAGATCAACCTGCAACTAACTGGTGAATCCAAGTAACACGGACTGCCGGAAACAACCATTGCCGCCAACCGCTTTACAGCGGTTGGCCCGAAAAGTCACGATGCCAGGAGCCGCCCATGACTGTTCTCGTACATCACAACGCAGTTCGGTCTGGGAAAAGTATCAAGAAGGGGAGTTCAGGTATGCGTACGTTCGCCATGATAGCTATTATCGCCCTGGGCTTGATGGTTCCAGGAACGGCGTCTGCCCAGACGGGCGACAGCGAGTTCCTGCCGGACTATGCTCGAGCCGTACTGTCGGGTGAGACGGCCAAGAGCGACATTCAACAGGTGGAATGCAGCTCCTGCGGCGGGATGCGTCCCTACACGCAACGCAACAGCGGCTGTGCCACCTGCGGCGGGGTGGGCGGAACGGTCTGCAGCGATGGCTGCCAAAGCGGGCTGTGCAAGCCTGGCCGCACCTGCAAATGGACCGGCAGCTGTGGCAACGGCTTCCTCGACAGCTTTTGCGGCGGCCTGGCGGAATGTCTCTGCTGTTCCGACCCCTGCTACGAACCATGCTGGAGCTACGCTGCCAATGCCGCCTTGTGGCAGGATACGGTTCGCCCCCAGACCTATACCACCTTCCGCTATGATTCCTTCCGCAACTTGAGTGCACCTCGAATCGTCGAATACTACATGCCCAGGAAAAGCGTCAATGCTTCAGTCAAGACTCTCGATATGAATGAGCTGACGATGTATCAGGAAGTAGCCAGCGACCGTGCTTCAATCTTCACTTCCATGCCCTATCGGACTATCGAGTTTCCCAATCCTGATGCTACGATGAGTACCGCACACCCAACAGTTCACAATGCCGGTTTCGGCGATCTGACGATCGGTACCAAGTCGCTGCTGCTCGATTGCGAACTGCTCCAGTTCACTTTCCAGTTCAAGACCTTCATCCCCACAGCTCCTGCAGCTTCTGGCATCGGCACGGGGCACGTTTCACTGGAACCTGCTTTCCTCTTGAGCCTAAAGCTCTTCGATCATACCTATCTGCAAAGCGAAGTAGCTTACTGGATACCAATTGGTGGCGATTCGCTTTGGAATGGCCCGGTCACGAGCTATCACTTGAGTATCAATCAGGTGCTGATGGACAAAGGCCCCTGGCAGGTGATCGGCACTGCTGAAATCAACGGCTGGACCTTCTCTCATGGGTTTGTCGATGGATCACCAGATGATAACGATGCATTGCTTCAATCGGGTACCAGCGCCTCCAGCAAGACCTATGCTAACGTGGGTCCTGGCCTGAGAATCGTCTACTGCGATCATATTGATGTCGGCTTTGGCTATGCCCATGCCATTACTGATCAGTACATGGGACAGAACTGGTATCGTGGTGAGTTGCGTATCAAGTACTAACGATACGATGACCGAATAAGTGAAACGAGCCAGGACAGTGTCCTGGCTCGTTCTTTTTTGTGCTACAAGCGAACGCTTAGTGCGTTTTTCAGGTCGTTGTAACGTAATGCTCTAGCCGCCGATCATCACCTGCGGAAATCCTGAGACGATCACCCCGCCATGGACGGTTTGATCTCCGAGCCGGGCCGCCATCATGTTGCCGATTAGAACCGTGGCCGAGCCCTTGGCAATGGAATCAGGGGGGCCAACGCAGAGCGCCATATCGGTCACCCGCGCGGCGGGCATCATGCCGATGAGGACAGTGGGGCAACAGGGCGGAAGGATGGGGCCTCCTACGTGAGGCACCACACCCGTGACCATCGGGCAAACATGCATATCACCCATTCGCGCTGCCGGGGGCATAGCGTTGTTCCTTTAGTAGGGTGCTGATTTCTGGCCGGTCTTGTCATCGTCGGCTTCAGCCGGTTTGACCGGTTTCGCCTCGGCTGCATCTTGAGCGTCATTGGGATCGTTCGGGGCTTTGGGAGAAGCAGGCTTGGCGGGTTCGGCGGAACCAGCAGCCCCGCCAGAATTGATTAACACCATGCTGCCGTTGATGGCGACTCCGGTGGGGTTAATGTCAACGAAATTACCACCTACTTTGAGCGACAACTGCATACCAGCATCCAGCACGATAGTTCCTGACGCCTTGATGGATATATTGGCCGCCGATTCCAGGAAGAATCCGCTCGTCACTTTTTGATCGTAGCGCCCGCCGGCAGTCAGGCCATAATCGCCGTCCACGGCCTGTGACAACTTGCCTTTGACATGATCGCTCTTGTCCCCGTCCACCTGATGAAACATATTTTGCTTCGCATGGACTTGATCGTTGCCGTCGACGGTGCGAAAGGAGCTGCTCTTGTAATGGATTCCGACTTTGTCATCATAAGTAGTGGTATTCTTTTTCTTCACATGCAGATGGCTTTCGCCTTTAATGAGCTCTTTTTTTGTACCATCGAGAATGATGTCCACATTGCCTGGGCCGTTGTCGATCCCGCCCACATGCAGCTTATAGTTGCCGCCAATATGCTCTTCCTGATCCTTATGCACTTTGAGATGCTTATCGACCATCACTTCTTCATGTTGCTTGCCTGACTTTTTCCCATCCTTTTCGATGCCGACCGTCAGGTGCCGATCGTGCATGATGGCTTCCATGCAGTCGTTCTTGATGCGGATGTCCTGGTTCCGCTCGCCGTGGATGAAGATCTGCTCTGCCCCCTTCTTATCTTCCAGCCGTATTTCGTTGAACCCCACTCCACCGGGAGAGGTGTTGCTCCTGAGATAGCTTTTGGTTTTTTCATCCGGCAATTTGTAATGGGGCATCTGATCAGCGTTGTAGACGTTTCCCACGATGATCGGCTGATCTGGATCGCCTTCGAGGAAATCGACAATCACTTCCTGGCCGATGCGCGGGATATGCAGCAAGCCCCATCCGCGGCCGGCCCACAGAGTGCCCACACGCACCCAACATGAGCTGTCTGCGTCGTTCTTGCCCTGACGATCCCAGTGGAATTGCACTTTCACCCGTCCATACATATCGGTGAAGATCTCTTCGCCGGCCGGCCCGACGACGACTGCCGTCTGGGAGCCATAGATCACCGGAATGGGGGAGACGTGCTGAGGGCGGTAGGGAACCGCATAGGGAATGCAGGAAAAGCTGTTTCTGTAGGCAAAGCCGCTACCCAGGCCGCTGCGAAAGTTCAGGTCGGATTCAATGGTGTGAGTGACCTGGGTCAGCAGGTATTGGCCGTCGGCTTGAAACGGCACAACGCTTTTATCAGTGGACAAAGATTTGACGGTGAAGTGATAGCCGCTCATCATCTGCCGGCAATCGCTCAGGCCCTGCACCAAGACGGCTGTTGCCGCTTCCTGCTCGGCACGGATAGCGGTCGTCCGTTTGTTATCCTCGAAAATCTTCTGTATCTCGGCGGGTTGCTTACCTCCGCCTTTGTTGATTCCATCAAACCGCTGGGCATAGGCGCCGGGCCAATCATAGTTTTCCAGCTTCGAGCTGACTTTGGGAGGCGCCAGGTTCGTGCTCACCTTTCCCAGGTTGACAGTCTTCTCTGTCTTTTTGTCAGCTTCGAGATGCTTATGGGGAAGTTCAAAACAGTGATCCCAGAGAGTGATCTTTCCAGAAATGATCTCCTGTGATTTGATGAGCGACTCGATGAACTCTTCACCCTGTGCCCTGTTCTGCTGGGGGTTCTTGAACGTGATCGTGCTGCCATGCTCCAGTTCCTTGTGAGCGGCGGGAGTATTGCCGATCACCAGGGTTTCGCCGCCGGCTTCGTGTTTGAAATAGTAGTAAATGCCCTCCTCTTCCATCAGGCGGGAGGCAAAGTTAAAGTCGGTTTCACGATACTGCACGCAGTAATCACGCGGTTCAAAAGTGCCTTGGAGCATGAAGTCCACCTTCAAGCCTTTCAGCACATCCTTGAGAATATCGGGGATGCTCAGGTGTTGATAAATGCGCGACTGAGTACGCTTGGTCAGCAACCAAAACGAGGGCACCATCTGCAGCTGGAACCGGGTGAACTCCGAACCGCTGTCCGATTGGCCGATTCGCTGACAGATGCCGCTGAAATAGCGTTTCTTGTTGCCCGGTAGCTCCAGCGCCAAACTGATCGACTCTCCCATCATCTGATCGAACTTGATGTTGCTGACATTGGCGAGTTCAGCCAGGCAATCGATGCTGAACTGATAGAGGGTGGAAAGACTTTCCGTGCCATGCAGGCCCACGGCCAGGAGGACATCCTTGCCCAGAGGAGTCGTCAACTGAATGGGACGATTGGTCTGTGTAAATTGGGGCATGGGACAAGACCTCCCTTGGAGACCTGAGCAAACAAGGCTTCAAGAAATACTTCTGAACTAATGAGCGAGTCTATTTTAATAGCGAGAGATGGTTAGATGCAAGCATGGAATCGTGGAGAACCACGATTCCATGCTTGCTTATGGTGCTATGTGAAATGAATCAAAGATCAGGTCATCCCGAGTTTACGAGGAGGCCAAGGCGATGCCATCGCGATATTGGAGGATAGTTTTTGACATATTCATAGTGGTTTTCGGCTTCAAGATATTGAAGTAATCGAAGTAATTGACAAAAGCACTGTCGGCTGTTTTGTAAAGGATGAGCTGGGTAGCGTAAGTTCGTGGCGAGCCAGCAACCACTGTGAGATCCCCTGAATTATCCTTGGCAAAGGCAACACTGGAGACTCCCTGGGAATTGATCCATTTCTTTGATTGGACTCCTGTCGGAGTTGTTTGGAAAACGGCATCCTTATCGAATAGATACCAGTCTGCGGGAATCGTTGCCGGTGAAAATACAGAAGGGGGTACGCTCAACTTCTGGCCGGAGAGAACCAGCAATCTTGCTGTTGGCTGGTTGATGTCAGCTCCCGGCCCAGTCAGTATATCCGCAAACTTGTCACCATTGAAATCACCTACTGCAACAAACACACCGCCCTTGAACCTGTTTCCATAAGGATAGAATTGTTGTGCTACATCATTGAAGGACCCACCATGAATTACAACAACCTTGCCTGGTACTCCTGGGCCAGTAGCAGCCACGATATCAACCTTCGCATCAGGATCGTCCGTTGCTTTAGTCGTAACACTTCCTGCTGCCACTCGCACACCCTGGTTTCCGAAGTCTGCCAGTGCGGGATTGGTACTACTATCGATACGAATCGGATGTTGCAGGTCGTTGTAAGAAAAGATGCCAATTTGCGCGGGAAACTGGGAAGTGCTGACATCGGTTCCGACGATGATTTCGGGCTTGCTATCCCCCGTCACGTTGCCTGTCGTGACAAATAGTCCACCAAAATACTTGGGGTCAAAGGCGTAGAATTGAGCAAGAATCTGAGATTTCTTGAGTCTGGCGTTGGGATTCAAAGCAATGCTTGCCAATTCTTCGCCTTTGATCACCGTAACAACGCCGCTGGTGTTAGAACCATTAGCCACAATCAAGTCAGGGAAGGTGTTACCATCAATATCTGCAACGGCTACTTTCGGAGCAGAATAGGGTGCCAGAGGGTTTACATATCTGGGAGCCACCACGAATGCATTATCGGCTGGTGAAAGAAAGCCACCCTTATTCATGTTCCCTGGAGCGCCTTGACCTAAAAACAAAAGGATGTTGAAGTTGCCGGCAGTAGTTTGATAAACAGATGCCTGGACTTGCAGATCGATCAGCCTTTCAATGCTGGTGAAGGTGATTTTTTTTAGACCACCTGAGAAAGTGTAGGTTCCATCGAAGCTGGTGGTGTTTAGAATTGGTGTTGTAGTAAGAGTGATTGTGGTGCCCTGAGCGTTATCTAGTAACGGCACGATGCCATCCCCAATAACACCTGGTGGGAGTGCTGCTGCTTGTGGGTAATTTCCGTTTACCGTGATGCTGACATTCTTGCTGGCACGAATGCGGAAACTATCGCTAAAGAGGTTGCCTGGGTTGGGGATGGTCGTTCCGAAAGTAGCCGATGAAGCAAAGATTTCCGTATTGAAAATCACCAGAGAATCGCCGACTTTGCCGGGGATCATCGTGAACGCTCCGGCACCTAGGTTGACCAGAGTAGCTGAATTGTTATTCGCGGTGAAATTCAGGCCAGAAGTCAGTGTGACATTATCATCACTCGTAATCACCCCCGCTGGAATCTGTGGCTCAGCGGTAGGCTTGATTTCAAGATTGTTGGCATCCTGAAGAGTCAGGTTGCCGTTGATATTGGCGCTCAGGAATGCGGTGATGTCATTCCCCGGCTGATTGAGATTGAAGGTGCCAGTGCCTTCCAGTCGTAATTGGCCGGTTTTCAAGGCTCCGGACAACTGATTTACCCCGCCGGCTTGTGGGTTGAAACGTGTTTCGAAGAAGTTGGTCCCATCGGAAACAGTCACGTTGGCGTTGAGAACGATGGCGTTGGTCTTGATATCGAGTTCAAACACATCGCTGAACGGACAGGCCCGATTGATCGTCGTGGCACCGTTAAAGCGAGTCGTTCCCGTTCCGGCCTTTTGCACGAAAGTCGAGACGGTCATTGGAGCATTCACAGTGACATCGTTGGCATTGTTAATAAGCAGATTGCCGACGCTGGTGACCGCTCCGTTGAAAGTCAGGCTGCCGGTGCCTTTGATGTTGATCGTCAAATCCAGGCAAGCTGGGCTGGTAGTTAGAGTGCTGCCGAAGGTGATGCTGCCATCATTGGGGAACACACCCACAGAATTGGTGGTTAAGGTTGTTGCTGCACCAAGGGTAACCGCGTCGTTGTAAGTCTGGGTATTAGTTGTGGTGACACTGCCACCATTGATGTTGGTGGAGCCGCCGGTATTGGTGGTGAGGAACTTTAATGCAGTTCCCCCCACGATGCCCTTGAAAGTTGTAATGGCTGTGGTATTGACATTCGCACCGCCGGGGCCATCCAGGGTACTGTTGAAGCTGATATTGCCGCCAGCGGTGAAGGTGGTGTCGATAGTCAGAGTCACAGCGTCATTTAAGGTCTGCACTCCCGTCGTGGTGACGGCACCGCCCTGAATGCTGGTACTGCCGCCGACATTGGTGGTGAGGAAGTTCAAAGCGACTCCGCCCACCACTTTCTTAAACGTCGTGATGCCTATGGTGTTGACATTTGCCCCACCCGGGCCATCGAGAGTGCTGTTGAAGCTGATATTCCCGCCAGCGTTGAAGTCGGTGTCGACGGTCAGACTCACAGCGTCATCAAAGGTCTGAGCGCCAATGGTGGTGACGGCACCACCCTGTATGCTGGTGCTTCCTCCAGCATTAGTGTTCAAAGAAGAAAGCGCGTCAGAACTACCTACTGCACCGCCAAAGGTCGTAATGCCCGTAGTATTCACAATCGCCGCGAAGTTGAACCCTGCCTTACTGTCGAGCGTGCTGCTAAAAGTGATGTCGTTGGCAGGTGGCGGTACCAGAGTCGTTGAAGTGAAGGTCGTATCGGCACCGATCCTCACGGCATCACCATACATTTGACTGCCGGTGGTCGTCACGCTGCCACCATTGATGTTGGTGGTGCCGCCGGCGTTGGTCGTTAACGAGGAGAGAGCGTCAGCACTGCCGACTGCTCCGCCAAACGCCGTGATGCCAGTCGTGGTCACGGTGGCAGAAACGTTCAACCCGGCCTTGCTATCCAGAGTGCTGCTGAAGCTGATCACTGCGTTGCCGGTCGACTGAAAGTTCGTATTTACTCCGATTCGCACAGCATCGCCATATCTCTGAGAACCTGAGGTTCTTACCAGTGGGCTATTATTGATGAAGGTAGTCCCGCCTGCATTGGTAGTCAGTAAAGCCAGTGCGGTCGTGTTGCCTATTGTGCCATTAAAGACAGTGTTGCCTGCCGTGTTGATCACAGCTCCCCCAGGGCCATCAATAGAACTGTTGAAAGTAATATCAAAGTTGCCCGTGGAAGTGAAAGTCGTAGTTGATACCAGATTGACGGCATCATTGTAAGTTTGTGTAGTCGCTGTGGTGATACTTCCGGCATTGACGTTGGTCGTGCCACCACCGTTAGTGAGGAGCGAATGAACGCTCACAGCGCCATTGAAACTGGTGTCGCCAGATGTTGTCACCGTGACATCCGACCCCACGCCGGTGAGGGTACCGTTGAAGGTAATCGGGCCGTTGATGGTTGTGCCATCAAACAGGACGCTTGCTGCCGTAAGAACGACAGGCCCGGTATAGGTTTGCGTGCCGGCATGGTAGAGGGAACCTCTCAGATCAATGGTGCCTGGCATCGACGTCGTATTTGCAGTCAGAGCCTTCAACGCAATCGAATCGCCAATATTCTTTTTGACAATGATATTTCCAGAATCGGTCTTCATCACCAGGCTTTGGGAGTTGATTGCGGTGCCATTGATGGCGTTGTCGAAGCTGATGCTGCCCATGCCCCCGGTGGTATTGAGCGTGGTGGTGCCGCCGGCCAGAACGTTGCTACCATCGCCAGTCTGAGTAATCCCCGTTGGGGCGTTTACCGTTGCATCGGTGAACGTGAGAACGTTGGCATCAACGAGACCCAGATCAACGGTCAGGCTGCCACCCAGATCAACCAGACCAGACACGCCGACGGTATCTACGGAAGAGCCGGTGATCAGTTTCAGGTTGGTCACTTTGTGTAACGAGGCGAAGTCTGTATTTCCCAGAGTGATCGTGTCAGCCCCATCTACGGTTGTGGTGTCAACAATCAGGTTGGTCACATTCCATACAGCTAGTGTTTCAAAAGCAGTACCATTGGAATCACCTGAAATTCGTAAAGCTTTCTGTGCCGGATTGCTGAACGCAACGCCTCCGGTAATGTCAACGGTATCGTTGCTGTTCGGGAAAGTCACAGTAAAGGTCGCGAAGCCTGTTACATCGACCGGTGCGAGATTGGTGAAGCGAATCTGACCGGCGCCTACAGTAACCGTGCCCTTGCCCGTCGTTGTCATATCAGGCAAGTAGGTACCTGTGCGGTTGGCGTTTGTGGGAGTGGTAACCACCAGCGTATCGTTCACGCCGGTGCCGCCGTCGAAATCAATGCCGCCGGCAGCCACGGGATCCCCGTTGACATAATCGACGGTCATAGTGTCGACACCACCCAGGCCATTGAAGCTAAAGTGGTCGACCCCGGTCAAGGTGTTGTTAAATGAACCACCATTGAGATTGAACTCGGTGCCTCCTGGAACGGCGGTTGTAGCCCGGTAGATCATCTGATCGTTGTTGCCGGTGCCGTTGACCGTTACGTCATCATTGCCGCTCGCTCCGCCATCGTAGTTGAATCCACCGGCAGGAATCAGGCCGTTGGTCAGGTTGAGCACTACCGTGTCGGTTCCAGTATTTGAATCAAGCAGCAACTTTCCGGTAACTGTGTTGAAGGGCACATCGACAGTGTGTGCATCAACCTGGACAGCGCCGGAGCCGGCAAAGATGGTATTAGTCGGATCAGTCACACGGATGTTGGCCCCGTTGCGGGATAACGTCCAGTTATCGCTTTGACCCAGGTTGTCTGTTACTAGCATGTTGCCGGAGCCGTCCACAGAAACGGTCGTGCCCACGGCAGACAGCCTAAATCCAGAGGCAGAATAGGCATAAGTAAATGGCTGGTTGCCGACTACTACGGGGCCCCCAGTGACTATTGGCATACTTTTGCCGTTAACGTCTTTGAATCCGGTTCCCCCGACGATCATGGAACCGCCTGTTGAAAGTAATGTGTACGCAGCAGGATTAAGAGGAAGTATTGTGGTTCCGGCCAGGATAGCGTCCTGACTAACGGTCGGAACCTTGGTGATAACTTGATCAGACGAATTGTTTGGCCCAATATCCACCAGGAAGGTAGATCCCGTGTTCAAGTTCAAGTTGTTACCGACAGTCAGAGTGCCAATGCCGCCATCACCAGGGCTGAGCGTACCACCCGATTGAATGACGAGATTGGTAACATTATTGACGCCGATGGTTCCCGCGCCACCAATCGTTGCTCCGGTCTGTACCGTGGTGGCTCCGGAGCCGGAGACACCGTTGACAATGAGGGTACCGCCGGTAACCGCGGTGGTGCCGGTGTAGGTGTTGTTGCCGGACAATTTCAAGGTGCCTGTGCCGAGCTTGGTCAGGGCGATGTTCTTTTGAGCAGCAGTTCCGCCGGAGGGGCCACCGATGCGGCCGGAATAGGTGGAAGTGCCGGCTTGATTGATGTTCAATGCCAGCGCAGAAGCTGTGCCATTGATGAAGTCGCTCGATCCAGTTACTCCAGCTCCTGTGAGCAGGGTCAGATCATTGGCGTAATTGATGGCTGCGGTGGCCGTGATTGTACCAGTGGTCGCGCTTCCGACAGTTACCGCTGCGGCAGTGGCACTGATCGTCCCAAGCTCCGCGCTGGACAAGCTTAAGGTGCCGGTGGGATCGGTGATTGCACCGAGATCTATCGTTCGATTCGACGTGAAAGGATTCAGGGTAATTGTGCTGTTACCCGGATTGATGCTATTGGCACCACTACCCAGTATCATGCGGTCAGCAGTAATCGAAACGGGTTGATTCGTTGTCTGTAGCGAACCGGAATTGATAGTGAACGTTTTATCCAAACCCCCGACAGAAACCGTGATTGACGCTGTGCCGCTGACGATAGCTCTGCCATTGATATCCAGGCTGCCGTTAGTAGTGTTTAGAACGACTTGACCATTGTTGGAAGCGATGCCGTTGACTGCGTTGACATTGGCCAGTGATAAATCATCAGCTTCAGTAATGAAGATACCAGCTCCGCTGGTGGTAGTGTTGGCAGTGAGATTGGTGACTTGGGTTTGCAGCGGCGTGCCTAGTGTGCCGATACCTGTTGCTGACTTCAGGAACAGATTGGTGCCACTTAATGTTCCGGAAGAGGTCATCGAACCCGTAGTGGCACGCACATCGATCGAGTCAAAACTCAGGCCGCCACCGGAGAAATTCTGATTGGCTTTGGCGATGAAACTGGTCGTGGTGTTTGCACTCAGGGCGACTGTGGTAATATTGCCGACCAGACCCACACCCGTACCAGTTTGCAGCGTCAGCGAGTGGTTGGCAACGGGCGTAAACGCATAAGAGCCCAAGCCGCTTGTGGCGATGTTTCCCCCTTCAGCTCCTGTCGAGCCAGTGTCAACAACGACATTGCGGCCGGCAGCCAGTTCGGTGTTAATATCATCCATGTTCACATTGGCCCCAGTGGCGGTGGCTGTGAACGTTGTCGTGCCTGCGGCAGTGACGATGGACATATTCGCCGTCGCAGCCAGCGACAGTGAAGTATTGAATGCAGGGGTAATTCTCTCTTCCAACCCTAAGAAAGAGGGCCGGTAATTTAGAGAATGCAGCTTCTTGATCGGAGTAGTCCGGGAGAAGAGAGAACGCCACCAACTGTTCTTACGCACTGAGGACATGGCTCACCATCGAATTGGAGGTCTAAGGATGCTTTGACTAGGACGGAGGTTACGAAGACTCGTTCCGTGAAAAATACGCCAATTCTATTAAACCAATTCAAAGATTGCTCGCAAGCATGAATTCTCAACCAATCCTGAATAGTTGACCCGACTTGTTAGTATAGCCCATATTATCTGCGTTACACATAAGTTCAGACCTCCCTAACCGATAAAGTCGATGATAGTGGGAGTCTCTCATCAGTGATCATGTGGTTAGTCCGTGACATTAGGTAAGGTTATTCCGTTTGTTTGAATCAAGCGGACTGGGCAAAGTCTCCGATACAGTAGTCATCTAGCGATCAGACGAAATGCGCACGGATCGTGTTCAAACAGTGGCAGGGAATACGAGGAACCAAATCATGTTGCGTCCCTATTTGTTCAGTGCTTCGTCTCTTCTGGTTCTCGTGCCTGTTGTCAGCGCACAAACCCCAGAGGTCACCAAGCCCAATGCAACTGCTGCTGCCCCTGCTCCTGTCCAAGTTGTGCCTGATGCCAGTATGCCCTGTGGCGACTGTGCTGTTGATCGACATGGCCCCTGGTCGCAAGTCTGGGCGAGCTTCGGCTATGCCCGCTGGACCATGCGCGATGCCCCGTTTGCTTATCCGCTGGCTACCACCGGCAGCGGCAATAATCCCGGAGCCATTGGCGATCCGAATACCGTCGTCCTCTTCGGCGATCAACCTGTTGATTTTGGCGGGTTCAATGGCCTGCGCATTGATGGTGGAGTCTGGCTCAACGATAATCACACGACAGGCGTCGGGTTTGGCCTGACTTCGTTCGGCACCAAATCGACTACCAGTTTGTTTTCTTCTGATGCCAACAACCCTCTTCTTATCGCACGGCCTATTTTCGATGCCCTTGCTGAGAAGTCACCACAAATAGCGTTGCTCGTCAGCGATCCCTCTGCAAATCTCAGCGGCTCTCTGGCTATCGAGAACAAAGCTCAGTTTTACGGGTTTGATCTTCATGTCCGTCAGAACTTTCTCCATAACGAAACATGGACGATCGATGGAACGCTGGGCTTCCGTTACTTCAATTTGTCTGAACAGTTGTTGATAACGCAACGGACCAATTATGATGGTGACGATAACAATTCGCCGTTGATTGTCGGACACATCAGCTACAATCCAATCCCAGGCGTTCCAGTATTTGACGGTCTTCCTCCGTTTGAACTGAATAATCAGACTGTTGACTTTACCCAAGTCAAATCGTTGCTCATCAGCGAATCGTTTGAGACGCGAAATCAGGTCTATGGCGTACAACTGGGAACTCGTGCTGAGGGACGCTGGGGTGCCTTTTTCGCAAGCTTTGCTGGAAAGGTCACGCTTGGCGTGAATGAAGAACGGATTGACATCAACGGTTCTACGATAGGGTTCGATGCTAATCATAATCCGATCGCCAATGCACCGGGAGGCATCCTGGCTGTCCAAGGTATCGCTCCCACTGGCTTTCCTCTCCCCTCTACCGATTCATGGACTAAAACACAACCCACTGTGGTTCCCATCAACGTTGGGAACATTGGTGTCCAGCGCTACAATCAGTTCATAATCATGCCTGAGTTCTCATTCGAGGTGGGCATGCAGGTGACGAGCCACGTTCGCCTGTTTGCCGGTTATGACTGGCTCTACATCAACGATGTCGTTCGGCCCGGCAACCAGATAGATCCGGTCATCAATCAGCGTTACGTTCCTTCCAGCCCAAGCTACGGAACATTGGCAGGGCCCAACAAGCCAAGCTACACGATGAACCACACCGATTTCGTGGCCCAAGGCTTCAGCTTCGGTATCGAATTCCAATACTAACAGCCGGGTCGCGTCAGCAGCCAGAGCGACTCACCGATGCACCAAGGTGCGATCATCACCCGCAAACACCGCATCTTCGACCACAAGAGGCATGGCATCGCTGCGGAGCCAGGTGTTCCAGCCCAATCGTGCCCCCAGGACGCCGTCACCCGGCTCAGCGAACTCGCATTCGGGCACCTGATCGCCAAACAATAGCAACTGCACTTCAAAATCAAACTCTGAACCGACGTAGAACCTCGTCATCTGCGACATCAGAAAGAACGACTTCCTATGGGAGTTGGGACTGGGGTCGGGCAGCAACTCCACGAACTGATCGTAATTCAACGGCCCCACGCTCAGGCGAAACATGCTGTTGAAATCCCAGATGCGCTCGCCTACCACCACATTCTTGTCCAGCTCAATATTGCTTGTCTCGGTCAAGCGAGTCTGGCTTGATTCGTCCAACTGTAGCCACTGGCCGGTAAGTTCTTCCACCTCGACAGTCAACCCGAAATAATCGGAGAGCATGGACCGCAAGCCAAGCGCATGGCGGGGTTGCCTGGACAGGCTGCCGCTGTAGTGCAACAGCGCCAGATCAGAAATGGAAACCAGAGGCGCTTGCTCAAATTGGGCATCGTGTGTGGCAGAGATCGCGTCAATCCGGAAACGATGGCGTGTGCCATCGACCCCTAATCCTACCAGGCACAGGAGAGCCTGGGTAAAGTCATCCGTTTCCTGGCGGAGGGCTGAATTCTTACTACGTTCAGCGACCCGAGCCAGTTGACCAAAGATGACCGGGAAGCGATACTTTTCCCACGCTTGGTAAAACAGAGATAGAAAACGATGGTTAAAAAGGTCAAGCCATTCGAGCAAGGGAGAAGTGAAGAGGTCGTCCTCCTTCACAAGTTTTTGGACTTCAAGCACTTTCAGTGTGTAATGCAGGGGCAAGGCTCCCTGCGGGCCGATAAGTCCCATGAAGTTGACGTAGACGTGAGGCTTGTCAACATGGAACAATCGCTTGCGAACCGATTTCACGGAGCTCGAAGGGAATACCAGCGAGGGAAAGGTCTTAAACCGGATCAATTCATCGATCTTGCCGCGCGCACGTCCGCTCTCGTCTTTGAGCATCTCCAGTATCTGCACTGCCTGGAAAAACTGAAAGGCTGTCGGTCGGTCATAAAGTCGATCTTCAAGCGTCATCATTGGCTTTGACAAGAACGCCCACCAGGTTACCCCCGACCACTCTCCCTCGGGAGGAAATGAAAAGCTTCTCTAGATTAACTCACGGGTTCCACAGCGGATCGGCCAGCGTTTGATTCCTGGCCCTGACTGTCGTGTGCCGTGAACCAACCGGGTATACGAATTAATCGAAGTGTGCATCGCGAAATAGTGATCGAGCACGCCGGCAAACAAGTAGGACCCGAGACCGACGAATTTCTCTTCATCCAGTTCGATGGTGATCTCCATTCCTCGGGCAAAGCCGACCATCCCTTCGACGGAATGGACGAGTTCAACCGTCCGTTTGGACTCCAGCTCAAGTATTCCGGAAATGACCTGTTGATTGATTTTAGCAAGCTGTGTGTTCGTTTCCGGGTCGGCGAAGTTGTAGAGTTCGAGGTACTCCTGAAAAGCCTTCTTGCCCTGTTGATGATCGGTGAGCGATAAATGGTTGAGATTCAAATGAGAGATCAGTCGCCAATAGGACCCTCGTCCCGGCAAGGGACGCAGAGTAGAGGTGACAGGCTTCAGGCAGTTGATGTAAGCCGGCAGGGCGGCGAGAGGTTCAAATGCCAACGCCTCTCCTACTTCCCGCAATACGTTGGGCAGATCCCGGTTGCAACACAGGGTCGTGACCACGACGGTTGGGTCGATCGGAAGCCGCGGATCGAAATCGAGATTGACGAAGTGCAGATCGACTTCGGTCCCTCCGTACGCATAGGCTTCTTCTTTGGTTCCCTTTCGCCGAGCATGCCAGTAGGCGCGGTTTCGGTCTCGATCCGCATGTCGATACGAATAAAACGGCGCATACTCCGTTTCCGTTTTACTTACCGGATCGACATGGCGCACATCTTTGATACTCACTACTTCATGGGCGGAACGGGCATGCACATCAGGGATGACCGGATAGTCGTATCGTTCCAGGTTCAGAGTGATAGCCTCGGTTTTCTGCTCGAAGAGATTGATGATCGGCGTGGCACCGAGTCGGAATTGCGCAGGCCCTACTTCTCGCTCTAATTGCGAAGGAAGAGTGCGGTTCAAATAGAACAGCACTTCAACGGACCTGCTCTGGATTGCTCCCTTCTGACGTGCCTTGGCCCAGCCGAGCAGATCGAGGAAGAGAAACTTCTCCCGATACACGAAGAACTCGGTTATTAGTCGATAGCCTAGAAATGATTGTGGCGGATAAGGCAGCATGCCTTCATCGATCTTGAGTCCGACGGGTTGAATGGCCTCCTGAACGGGGAGCGGAATCATGGGCTGACTGGAAGCGGTACTGAGATCCCGAAAGGACACAGCCAGCACCTGGTTCAGCATCAGTTCGTGGAGCGATGCTGTCAGAATATCATCGCCCCAGAGAAATAGCCGCAACCGCTCCAGAGGCAATTCTGCCCACGAGACGCCGCCTCGTGTGTTTACCACCAAACGGAGAATGGCCTTGGCTCGCACCGTTTCCGAGGTGGAGGTCTGCTGGGCCAACTTCCAGGACGAAGGATAGGGAGGCGATTGCAGGGACGCTTCGCTGATCTCAACCGGCCAGAGTGTGACGGGATATGCCGTCTGGTATTTGCAGGCGCAGGGAATCCCCGGAACATCTTTTGTGGTCATCAGGGAGCCTGCGCCGATGGTTAAGCCCTTTTCCAGCCCTGCTGCTCCGGGGATCGGATCGAACTGGACAATTCCCATTGAAGGTATCGGTGCCAGCAGGTGCGGATAGAGCACGCCCAGCATGCCGTCGATCAATTCGGGAAAATCATCATCAAGTTTGGCCCGGACGCGAGCGGTTAGGAGTGCGAACGATTCGATCATCCGCTCGATATGCGGATCGGTATAACGGTCGACGCCCAGCCCCAGAGCTGCTGCTTCAATCTTGTACCGTGAGGCGAACTCCCTGGCATGCTCTCGGAATTGCCGCAATTCGCGATCATAATAGGGCCAGATGTGGTCTTTTTTCATGCTCATGACAAATCCTTCTTCACTGTGTGCGCCCCGCTGGCCAATTCGAGGATTGTTTCAAATGAGACATCTGGCCCCGGATTGCCGATGAGAGTCGCCTTGATTTGCAGGTAAACGGCTCCTTTGTGATAATCCTTCTTAGCCATTTTCTCCACATCAGCCGGATTTCGCTCGGCCACTTCGACGTTAGTCAGTCGAGGCTCGAAGGTCTTAATGACCTCTTTGATATGATCCAGCACCTCGTTCCTGCCTGCCGGAGACATCAACTCCAGATGAGCGAAATCCATGATGCCGTAGTTGGCCACGCTTTTGTTTGCATCAGGCAGTGAAGCGAACTGGCCTTGAGGCGGACGGCAGGTATTCAGAAGGTCTTGAACATCGCGCAGAATGGATTGTTCAAGTTGTAGTAGCGTCTGCATGCTACCCGCCTCCCTGGCATCGAGTAGTCGATCCAGCATCGACGTTCTGTAAGGCTTCAAGTAGGGATCGCTGGCCATACTCGAAAGATTAACTCCATTCTTGAGTAAACCCTGACAAGTCGCTATCGGCCAGGATTGGCAGATGAACTGTCCAAATCATGTTGAGCCACGATGGCATTATCAACGAATTGACGCTCCATCACTACAAAAAAAATGGTTCCCCGCTGCGAATTGGGGAACCATCTTCGGTGATTACCGTTAACACCCGACAGAAGTGCTCTTGCATAAGGAGTTGTTTTTGGGCCAGCCGATCCTGTTTGGAAGAGCAGACAAGAATGTCTGCTCCCCTCGCGAGTGCCGCTGTGTTTCTCAGTTTTTATTTCATTTGCTTGAGGTCGTATCCCACCTTGCCAACTGTGGCCACGTTGCCACTCTTGTCTTGAACCTTGTAGTCAATTTCGATCTTAGCGAAATTAAACGCGCAGGTATCGATGGGCAAGTGGTTTGAGTCCGCATGACCGCTTGTGGTGTAAGAAGAGATCAAAAGATCGGTGAAAGTGACGATATAGTAATCTTTTTGCTCTCCTCCCGCTTTGCGGGCCGTCAGAATGGCGCTGGGAATGTGTTTGCCGTTGGCACAAAGGAGGAACAACGCAGGTGAAGCCTTGTTGAGGTTCATCGTAAAATGAAAATCCTGCATTTGCACTTTGCCGGCACCACCACCACCGCCGATGGAGTGGGTGCCCGCATTGTCTTCACCGAAACTGAACGAAAGCAGTTCGATTTCGTCAACATGGTTTGTCTTTGTAGACTCGCCCTTGACTCCATCAATCTTCAGAAAATACTCGACTGCCATGTGTGGACTCCCGGTTACGACGGCAATGATGGATCAAAATAGATGAGAAGCGACAAGTCCGTCGAGCCCAGACGCTTCTCATTGAGTTGAACAGGTTACTTCTTGGCCTGCGGCAATTCCGCGACCAGTCGCATCGACGCATCGATGCCTTCCAGTTGATAGTGTGGCCGAAGGTGCGCCACTACTTGATACCAGCCCGGCTTGCCTTTAACTTCGGTCACGTTAATGGAAGCTTCTCGTAGTGGACACTTAGCCTTGATTTCCTCGTTGGCGTTGGCTGGATCGGGATGAACATAGTTATCGATCCAGCTTTTCAGCATCCGATCCAGATCGCTGGCTTCCATCATCGCGCCAACTTTATCACGAGCGATGACCTTCAGATAATGGGAGAATCGTGAAACGCACATCAAGTAGTTGAACTTAGTCGACATTTCCGCGTTGGCGTTGGCAGAATTGTCGAAGTACTTCTTCGGCTTTTGCGCGCTCTGGGATCCCAGGAACGCGGCAAAGTCGGTATTCTTGCAATGCAGCAAAGGCAAGAAACCCAGTTCAGAGAGTTCATTTTCCCGTCGATCGGGGATAAGAACTTCAGTGGGGCACTTCATAGTTTTGCCGCCATCTTCTTCGAAGACGTGAACTGGCAAACCTTCTATCTTTCCGCCGCCTTCAACACCGCGAGTTCGCATGAACCAGCCGTCCTTGGCGAAAGCATCCGTGGTGCGTGCAGCATAAGCCCACGCAGCGTTCATCCAGAGATACTTCTTGTGATCTTGGTCAACACGCTCCACAAAATTGAACTCTTCTACTCTCTTAGTTTCTGGACCATAGGGTAGTCGGCCTAGTACACGAGGCATGGCCAATGCTACATACCGTGAATCTTCTGAATCCCGGAAACTTCGCCAGGTTGTGAACTCAGGTCCTTCAAACTGCTTTGAAAGATCTCGTTCGTTGTTTAATTCAGTGAATTCTTCAAGATTAAACATCGAAGCAGCTGTTGCTGCTATGAATGGCGCGTGAGCTGAAGCTGCTACACCAGAAATCTTCTTAAGCATCTCAATGTCTTCGGGATGTCTACCGAATTCGTAGTCTCCAACGATCAGACCGTAAGGCGAACCTCCCAGTGTTCCATATTCAGATTCGTAGATTTTCTTAAACAAAATACTCTGGTCAAATTCACTAGCTCTTTCCAAGTCCTTAGCCAAGGTCTTTTTGGAGACATTCAACACTTTGATCTTCAGAGCAGTTCCAGTCTCGGATTGTTTCACCAGATAATCCAAGCCACGCCATGTGCCTTCGATTTGTTGAAAATCGGGATGATGCATGATTTCATTAACTTGTGCCGATAGCTTGCGATCAATGTCAGACTGCCACTTTTTGATTGTTTTCTCCAGATCGCTTGAAAAGACTGTACCCGGCTTCGCTTCCAAAGCTTGCTTAACAAGCTCCTTAATGAACTCCTGATTTCGGTCTCTTTCTGTCTGGTTCGCCGGCTTAGTATTATCCAAAATGGTGTCTAATAAACCTTTGGCGTCCAGCTCTAGAACTGATGCTCCACCAACATTTGTGCTTTGTGATTTTGCCATGGCTTACTTTCCCTCCGTGGGAGAAGCAGGTTGTTCAGCTGCGATTCCCATTTGTTTTGCGAGCTCTTCTACTTTGGCGGTGTTCGCCAATACTTCCTGAAGCAAGCCTTCCAACTTGGAATTAGCACCAATTTTGCCTAAGACCACATCTAACCTTTTCCGCATGTCAAGGAGTTCTTTTAAGGCCGGAACCTGATCAGCGATCTGAGCAGGATGGAAATCATCCATGTTGCGGAATTTCAAAGGCACTGATAATACCGTGCCATCATCCGAGAGCTTATTGTCTACCCGGATGCTGATTTCTGGAGCCGCTTTTTTCAATACCTCATTCAAATTATCCCGATCAATGTTAACAAACTCTCGAAATTTCAATTCTGGCAATGGCTCAGTTCGCTGTGCCGACAAATCTGCCAAAACGCCTACTACATATGGCAATTCCTTTTTCTGCATGGCTCCATTCGTTTCAACATCGTACGAGATCTGAACACGCGGCCTACGCACGCGACCAATCTTTTTCTGGTTACTCTCTGACATGTCTGTCTCCAAGGAGTGTCGGGCATTCCATTAGGTGTAAACTGCTCTGGGTTATTGACGCCTCAGGTGCTCCATCACTTTGAATCGTTCCGCATCGTACTTTCCCGCAACGAGCGTTTCAAGCAATTACTCTGCGGATTTCGAGAAATTATTTCTCGTGGGAGAAAGCGTCGATTCGCCTCCCTAGACTACAAACTACGAGTCGGCGGGCCCTTGAGACTGGTGTGATCGACAGATTCCGTGTTTTCGACCTATTTCTTACTAACCATCAAGGTCGTTTTTCTTGCTTACGTTTACCTTACCTTGGTAGACTACAGCATTGAAACCCTTTTCTACAACAGGTATCAGAGTAATGGCAGAGCATGCAACAATAAATATTGAAGAGTTGGTCAAACCCATTTCTGACGACTTTCCGGCGGGCGTGAGATTACAACCGGATGATCGAGAACTGCTTGATAAGATGAGAAAAAATCACGACCCTGAAGATTATCCGGAAGGGGATCCGCTTCGTTACGAAGAAAAACAGTCCGCAAATTGGTCGGGAATTATTGAACATTCATGCAAGCTACTTAGGACGAAAACAAAGGATCTAAATGTTGCGACAAGGCTTCTCGAGGCACTGGCTCATAAGTATGGCTTCAAAGGTGTTCGGGATGGATTTAGCCTTATTCACAAATTGTTGGCTGAGGCATGGACTCGTATCCATCCCGAGCCCATGATCACTGATCATGGAGGCGCAGAAGCACGCTTAAATGATCTTAAATGGCTTGACGGCTCTGGAATGAAAAGTGGCCGTTTCAATATTACTCTTAGTTCTATCCCAATTGCCGAAGCGAATGGTTTTGTTGTTTCCGTACTAAATTGCCGACCAAGTGGAAAAACCTCGCCGCTAGTAAGTGCTGACCAAATTCGATTGGTTGCAAGCTTAGTGCCAGAGTCTGAATGCGCTGAAACTGTACAAGCGATAAGAGATAGTATAGCAGAAATTGGCAAACTTCAGGAAGCAGCCAGTACAGGCTTGCTCGCTGATTTACTAAGGTTGGGTGAGGAAGAAAATAATGCAAAGAAGCTTGCAATTTCTTATGTGCCCGCATTGACGGACACTCGTAAGGCGTTGGATGATTGCAAGGTGACAGCTGAGCATTTACTACGAGAAAAGTCTGCAGCGGGCGGCTCGACAAGCGATTTACCTTTAGCTACACCACTTGGATCAAATACAGGTACTTCGCCCGTTACGAATGTTACCTCGAACCGCGAACAGCTCTACCAGCAACTCAAGCAAATCGCCGATAACCTCGAACGGATCGATCCTCACAGCCCGGTGCCATTCTTAATTCGACGCACCGTTGAGCTGCGTGCTCTTAAGTTCCCGAATCTGGTCGAAGTCCTCAAAAAAGACGCGAGTGTTCTCGACTTTATGAAGAATCCGATTGAGGAGAAGAAGGAAGGGCAATAGTCAGAGCGCTTCAGTCCCTCTTACGCAAACTCAAATCCAAACTCCCCATTCTCTTTCAGCTCCAGCTTGATGGCCTTGGTCTGCTTGCCTTCCACCATACGGGTCAGCAGTTCGGTGGAGATTGTGGGCAACAGCGTGCCCGTGAGAATGTGATCAACGTTTCGGGCACCGCTATCAACATCGGTACAGCGGCTCAGAATGGCGTCGACCACCTTTGGATCGTAGGTCAGCAGAGCCTTGTGGTTCTGTTGCAGTCTATCCTTGATCTTGTTCAATTGCAGGATAATGATCTTGCGGATTACTTCTTCAGCGAGTGGATAGTAAGGCACAATAGTCATGCGGCCCAGCAGCGCCGGCTTGAAGGACTTCAGCAACGCCGGGCGCATTGCTTCGGTCATCTGCTCCAACGCCGGCAGCTTTTTGCCCCGATCGGACAGTTTCATGATGACATCGGTGCCAACGTTGGAAGTCAGTAACACCAACGTGTTCTTGAAGTTGATCTCTTCACCGTCGTCATTCTGCAAAGTACCCTTATCGAATACCTGGTAGAAGATTTCCTGCACCGATTCGTCAGCTTTCTCGATCTCATCAAGCAGTACCACGCAATAGGGGCGATTCTTGACTGCATTGGTGAGCACACCGCCTTCGCCATAACCGACATAACCCTTGGCGGTGCCTGTCAGCCGAGAGACCTTGGAGGATTCCTTGTACTCTGACATGTTAATGACGACCATGCTTTGATCGCCGCCGTAGAGGATGTCAGCCAGGGCCATGGCGGTTTCGGTTTTACCGACGCCGGAGGGGCCAACGAGAAGGAAGACGCCAAAGGGTCGACGTGGATCGACGAGATCAGCACGAGCTGTGGCGATGCGCTGGGAAATCGCCTGCAGGCTATGATCCTGCCCCACGACACGTTCGGCCAACTTGCTCTTGAGGTTGAGCACGGTGTCGAGTTCGTTGCGCACCATCTTGCCGAGGGGTATGCCGGTCAGGCTGGAAACCAGTTCCGCCACCGCAGCGCCATCGACGACGGGGTAGACCAGAGGCAGTTCCCCCTGAATCCTGGAGAGCTCCGCCTGAAGCTTATTGAGTTCCTCTTTCATCGGCTTCGTATCGGTCTCACTCTTTTCATCGGCGAGTTTTTCGAGCTTCGCCCGCAGTTCGGCTACCTTGGCGACTACTTTCTTCTCTTCCTGGAGTTGTTTGTCGAGTTGTACCAGGTTGGCTTCAACCGTTTCTTTGCGCTTGCGGAGGTCAGTCAGGCGTTCTTCGTGATCGGCTCCGGTGACTGTGTCTCGTTCCAGGAACTTGATCTCCGCGTCGAGATGATCCTTCTCCCGCCTGGCATCTTCCAACGTGGGTGGGGTCGTCGATTGGCTGAGCGCCACCCGGGCACAAACTTTATCGAGCAGGCTGACAGCCTTGTCGGGCAACTGTCGATCGGGAATGTAACGGGTGGTCAGTCGCACGGCATCGTTAAGAGCTTCTTCCAGAACACGCACCTTGTGGTGCTTCTCCAGCATGGGCAGTAGGCCACGCAGCATGCGCACGGCTTTCGTGGTGTCAGGCTCTTCTACCTTCACCACCTGGAAGCGGCGGGAAAGGGCGGCATCGGTGGCAAAGTACTTCTTATACTCGGAGAACGTTGTCGCGGCGATCGTACGAAGTTCACCACGTGCCAGAGCGGGCTTGAGTAGATTGGCTGCATCGCCCTGTCCCTGTTGGCCTCCTGCGCCGATCATGGTGTGGGCTTCGTCGATGAACAATATCACCGGTCGGGGCGATGACTTCACCTCAGCAATGACCGACTTGAGACGGTTCTCGAACTCCCCTTTGACCCCTGCCCCTGCCTGTAGCAAAGCGAGATCGAGAACGCGCAACATCACGTTCTTGAGAGGTTCCGGCACATCCCCCGTGGCGATACGCAGAGCCAGGCCTTCGACCACCGCCGTCTTGCCGACACCCGCTTCACCGGTGAGGATGGGGTTGTTTTGCCGCCGGCCCATCAGAATATTGATGACTTGGCGAATCTCGCCATCGCGCCCGATCACCGGATCGATCTCACCCTTGGCGGCCCGCTCGGTCAAGTTGCTGGTGAATTGATCCAGCGCCGGTGTTCCCGCCGCTGTTCCGGGTTGTCCCTGGTTCGGAGTACTGGCGGTGCCCCGACCCATGAGAGAGGGCCCCGACATAGCGTTCTCTTCGCTGGCGGAACTCGCCACGATATTCTCTACATCCTTCTGTAATGCCTCAGCATTGATCTTCGAAAGTTCCGCGCTGCTGTACTGCACCCGGCGGGAGAGATTGCGGTCGTTTAGAAGGGCAGTCAGCAGATGGCCGCTGCGAATGTTGCCGGCGTTGTAGCTGAGTGATGCCAGGGTCCAGGACTCTTTGATGAGGTCAAGTATCTCGAGCGACAAATCCGGAGCGCGACCATTTCCAGTCTTGAATTGATCCAGCGAACTGTTGAGTTCCCGCTTCACCCGCCCAACATCGAGGCCATAGTGTCTAAGAATATGGGTAACATCGCAATTTTCCTGTTCCATAATCTTGACGAAGAAATGTTCAATCTCAACATGATAATGGGTACGAGACAGGCACAAACCCGCCGAGGCTTCGAGCGCGCGGCGGCACAGGGTGTTCAACTTATCAAACAATGATCTTGGATTGATGGCAGCCATGGTGCAGTTTCCAGGGTGTAAACAACAGGTAGCGACCTTCCCTCATAAACGATCCCTGTCAGCAATGCAAGAATCAATCTCGAAAACGGCAATGATCTTAACGTGTCGTGTCTACGTTTCAGGCGTTATTGCTATGGCATGAACTTGGTTACTGGTCATTGCAACCCAACGTTCTGTCGGGTAAGATTGAAAGCTTATCGGGAGAATGGCTGGCAATGCGTCGTTACGAAGCGGGACAGGAAGTTGTTTCCGGGGTGAAGATCATCTCGCACATTGGTGCGGGCGGCTTCGGCACTGTCTATAAAGTCTCCGTTCCGGGGGGTGTCGAAAAGGCTCTCAAGATCATCAATCTGCAGGGTACTCAGGGTGTCAGAGAATACAACGCTCTCAAGCTGATCAAGAGGATCAGCCATCCCAACCTGGTTTCCATCGATTCATACTGGCTGCGCGATCTTCAGGGAAAACTGATTGACTTTTCGTCTGATGATTCGATCAATGCTGAGAAACAATCTCTTGAATTGATCATCCTGATGGGCCTGGGACGCATGAGCCTGCATGACTTACTCATGCAGTATCTCAAGGAGGGCAAACCCGGAATACCGTTTGACGAATTGATCCGGTTGATGAGCGCCACAGCGGAGGCCATTGACTATCTCAATGAGCCGCACAACCTGGGTCTCAAGGAACCGATAGCCATCCAACATGGCGACATCAAGCCAGGCAACATCCTGCTCGTGGGCAACAGCGTACAGGTGTGCGATTACGGATTGGCCAAGGCTATTATTCCCAGCAAAAATGCGCGAACCTCAATCCCCCTCTTCAGCCCCGGCTACTGCTCGCCGGAGATGAATAACAACCAACCCAGCTACTGGAGCGATCAGTTTTCGTTGGCAATCAGCTATTACGAACTGCGCACCGGCAATTTGCCCTTTAATGAAGATGAAGCAAGCAATGCTGGTATGGAGGCGGTCCTCGGCAAGCTCGACTTTTCCGGAGTTCCCAAGGCGGAACGGGAAGTGCTTCTCAAGGCTGCCAATCCTATTCCCAACCAACGTTATCCCAAGTGCACAGATTTGATCAATGCCCTGCGGGCCACTGCCTATTCCTCACCTCGAGATTCTGGTCCCAAGCCCCGTAGTTTGGAAGAAATTCTCCAACCCGATAGTTATGTTGTCCCCGGCTACAAACTGGTGAACCGTATCAGCCAGGGCGAACGGGATGAATTCTGGAAAGCCACCACCTCAGCCGGCAAGCCGTTCATCATCTATGTGATTCGTGAGTTCCGTGGCGCGCTGGGCAACCAGTTGCTTCAATCGCTTGAATTCTTAAGGCGACTAGACGAACACGAGAATCTGATCAATCTTCGTGACAGTTGGATGATTCATTCAGACGGTAGCGTGACGACCTACATCGATGCGGGCGGACTGGAAAACCAGACGGTCGCCCTCGTCTCGCTCCTCGATAATGTTGATTGCACCCTCGAAGACTATTACAACGAGTGTCTGAAAAGACGGCAGTCTGAGGGGATTCTCTCTCACGAGCTTATCGATTTCATGACGCAAGCCGGGGAAGCTGTCGATTACCTGACGCAACTCGGATACACAGATTTCCTCGATCTCAAGCCGCAGACCATCCTCCTCACCAAAAACAAGAAAGTAAAACTTGGCATTGCCGGTCTGGCCAAGCGTTTGATGTGCGGCTCCAGTGCACTTACGACGGATCGCCTGGTCAACGCCTTTGCGCCTCCTGAACTGTTTGACTTCGAGGGGGGCAAGCACTCTAACTCGAATCAATACTCGCTCGCGCTGACTTACTATTGGCTGAGAAGCCTGGGGCATCTGCCTTTTTCCGCGAATTCCACTCCCAAGCAGATCAGGGAATGTCATCTGCACGGCCAACTGGATTTCATGGATGTTCCAGAGCCTGAACAGGACATTCTCTTCGAAGCCACGGCATTGAACCCAAATCAGCGTTTTGGCAACTGCGGACAGTTCGTCGAAGCAATGAAGCTTGCTATGGGTGGCACTGTGCCCGTCTATGAGGAGAGGCAACCTCCGCTGAGAAATACGCCTCGCCCCACGCCAAAACCGACAGACCCTGCCGCAAAGGCCGAGCACCAATCTGATCCTGTAGAAAGGCCGACTGATCACGTGGAGCGTCCGCAGCGGATCACTCCGCTGATCCTTCCCCAACAGAAGACACCCCAAACTCCCGCTGCACGTCGATCTGATCCCTACACCACGATCCAGAACATGCCCGCCCTGCCCCAGGATTTTGGGTATGAAGAAACGACAGAACATACTCCCTATTTAGAACCCGTCCCTCACGCCGCTGGCCTGTTACAGACAGTGCCAGTGCCCAAGCCGCCGGAAGCGAGCAAAGAGAATGAAGAGCCGGAGGAGGATTATCGAGATGTCTTCCGGAAGACGAACGCAGATAAGAAACAGAGGCGGCGACGCCGGGCGATTAGTATCGTGGGAGGGTTGATTATTAGTGTGGTGGGGGCGTTGGCTTTTTGGAAGTTTGTTATTGATAAGACCGATAAGACTGGGCCGATAGCTAGCAACTCGTCGACGATTACGGAACCGACAGTGACTCAGCCGACAAAGGGGACTCAGTCGACTACAGTTGTTCCGTTGACTCCGGCACAATGGACGGCAAAGGTCGACGATCTGGTGAATAAAGAAGATTATCGTGGAGCTTGGGTTCAGATCGCTCAAGCGAAACAGGATGCGACTTGGGAGAAGGATCAGCAAAAGAAAGTACGCGATAGACTTGCTTTCAAGCTGAACGCGGAGATTCAAACTCTCTTGAACAACAAGGATTTCGAGAAAGCGGACAAGACCGCGTCTGATCAAGCCAGTAAATACAGAGAATTGCTGCCCATTAGTTGGGTAAAGGAAAGGTTGGCTTTCATTAAGTGGGCTGCGATCAAAAGTAACGTTAATGGATTAAACAAGGACAAATTGGATACGTTCCAGGCTGACCTACAGAGGTTTGTAGACGAAGTCCCTAGCACAGCTGCGGAAAGACATGAAGCTAATGATTTGCTGGGTGCCGTCAAAGGGCTAATCGAACTTCGGAAGGCTCCACTAACGGACGAGCCTACTTCATTGCAGACACGCTTAACGGAATTCAACAACTGGAAGGCAAAATGGAAGCAGAAGGTCAACGTTGATTTGCAAGCCGCTGGTTGTGCGACTGAGGTGCACAACGAAGTGCTTCAGAAAGCGAAAGAAAGCTTGATGAAAGTCAAAACGCCGAAAAATCTTCTAGATTTCGCTCCTTTACTGGAAATGCTGTACACTGTTGCTGATAAGGATAACTCAGGTTGGATTACGGCTGGGCGGCTGGAAATTGCGGCACAAGATGAGTCAAGATCAACAGACGGTGTTAGAAATGAAGCCAAGGAATTCACACCTAAGACACCTTATGATCATTTTGCCCAAGCGGCATTGTTATCACACGAGACTAGCTTGGAAACTTTGCAGCGCTGGCAGAAAGTGTTTCCCGATACGGGGAATTGGAGCACCGAAATAATAGTACCATTCAGAATGCAGTTCGCCGAAAAGAGTGTCCAGGCAATTCTGGATCAATGCCGGGCATCGAAAACGGACAGGTGTGTATTCATACCTGAGAAAACCAATCAGGCATTACAAGCGATCAATCTACTCATGCTAATAAAGACGCCAAAGATGCAGGATGAAATACTACTGGCCGAAAAAGCTATACTGGAAGACATGAAAGATCCTTTGGCTGGATCATTGGAAGCGTTTCAACTTCTTCCTGTCTACAAAGAGTTGCCCGATAGAGTAAAAAAAGAAATCAAAACCAGATTACTTAAGAGGGTTCTGCCCGACAACGCTAACATGGCCGCGAAAATTGATCGTGTGAGATTGCTCCTAGATTCCTTCCACGATGAGCAAGGAGTTACCGAGGAGGAGCTGATTGAAAATGCAATTATTAGGCTTCAATTCGATCAGTTTGCCACTTGGAAAGAGTCAATTCCGAATTCGCATCGTGCAATTTTGGCAAACATATTATCAGAATTGGGCGAGGACATGTTCTTCAACAAGTCGGCGTGGTCTGCGATACTTGAGACAAAGTCAATCCGATCAGACATTGTTCAACAAATGATGTCTGCAGCAATCCAGCTAGATCCTCAAGGTGATGTGCATTATCTTCGAAACGTGATAACGATATATGAGCGAAATAACGAAAGAATAAACAATCAATGGTCAGAACTGGCTAAGCAATGGATTAAGTATTCTGAAACTATGGAAGGTCATGTGGCAAAGCATTTCGGAACACCACTAATCAAAGGAATTGTTGAATACGTTAATGTTTGCAGAGAGAGCATAGGATTTAGTATAAGAGAAAAACTAATAGGTCGCTTGACTGCTGCTGATGAGTATTATAAGTCTGCATCAGAATTAATTGAAAAATCTGATATCCGATATCGATCACAATACCGATTTATTATTGCCATTGACCGCAGTAATATCGCACTGAGAATTGCTAATCTTCAATTCGAACCAAAGGAACAAAGAAAATTCCTTGATTTGGCATTCAACCACGCAACTAGTGCAAAGAAGATTTTCAAAAATCACCCAGAGGCAAGTGATAATATGGGTGTTGTTCTTGAGGATTACGCTTGGCTGTTAGACGAGGAAATAAAATACAGTAACGCCGTAGATGAGTTTACGAAAGCTATTGGTGATCTTGGTGGGGCTCTTAGAAATAAGCCGTTACTGCATAGAGCACGTTGCTACTACAAATGGGGCAAAGCAACTCGAGACGGCAATCTTCTCAACAAGGCTCTTCAGGACTTTGAAAATTTCCTTGCGAAAAGCCATGAGCCGATGACCTATCGGATCGAAGCATTGTATTATCGAGCGTTTACCTATTTTGAGCAATCGGTAATGCACAAAGAAGGAACCGCTGAGTATGCAAAACCGAGGACGATGGGAGTCACTGATCTAAAAGAAGCACTTAGACTAGTTACACTGCATTCTGATTTGGTATGGAACAGAAAAGTATCATTTGCTCTATTTGACAAAGCCAATGCTGACATCTATCAAGTAATTGCCAAGCCAGGTTTTGATTTTGGCTCTTTACAAAAAAATCCTGTATTCATAGATCGTATGGCGCAATTCGAACTGATAAAGCAGCTGAATAGTGATTACGATTCTTTCAAGCAGTTAATCGACGCATATATCTTGGAGTATAATGTGAAAGAAGAGCAAGAAGGTATCGCAAAGGTCGCAGCATTATTTGAGATAACAATAGATCTTTCGAAGCAGGGTACCGCACCAGATTTAGAGATATTCACGCGGGCCTGCAAGGCAAAGATCAGACTTGATGTTGCTGAAGGCAAATTGGAATCGGCATTAAATCGAGCTATCGAGGGTCATAAGATCAGCATCAAATACCATATGGCCAGGAGCGTTAGTCTTGAATTCATGGAACTTATCATGAGTAGAGAGTTTGGACTTTTCAACAAGACAAGCGAAAGTAAGTACTGGATTGATGCTCGTAACCACCTACTGGAGGTTCTTCGTGAGTATCCTGGCATCATTGACGAGCAAAAATATGCTACTAGTGTTATTGGCCTGCTTGCACAATCGCCAAGCGCTGATAAGGAATCGAATATCAAGCAAACGCTTGATTCCTTGGAAGGCATTTCAAAGACATCATTGGCAAAATTTCGGCCTAAGTATGTCAAACTGTATGAACTGGTTAAGGCAGGCACAAAAGATCTAGGCAAAACTCCCTAAATTACCCAGTCTTCCTGCTGCCCCTTTTGGGTGCCGATTTTACTGTCTTTTCCAATTGAACTTTGTTCATCAAGCAATCCGATAATGTAGACAAGTGCGTTTGTAGGGACTTGCTAACGCCGTCATGAACTCGGAGCTGTATCATGTTAAAGAGACAATATAGAGCTAGGATTCTTTTCTCGGCAAGCAGCTCAATTCTAGCCTCCAGTATTTTGCTTGGTGGGGACTTACCATCTGCCAACATTTCTATTGCTGGCGCAAAGTCAGGCAATCCAACTGCTCCATTGAGTCCTGAGATCATACAGGTTCAAGATCAGCCACCTGCATTGTTTTCTCCACAAGGTGAAGCAGCAGGCAGGTTTGGAGCTCCAGCCCCCGGCTCGACGGGTCCCTTTTTCACTCCGCCGGCTATGAGCAGTGCCTCTCCGCCTCCTACGCAGACTACCACCAGTGTCGATAACACCATCGCCGTCGGTGGTCAGAACGCTAACGTCGTCAACTCTCAGGGTATCGCCGATTTCTTGACTAAGGGTGGCGATACGGGCATTGATACACAACAGCGAAACGCCATCTCTTCTGATCCTCGTCTGCGCGGTTACCGTGTCGGGCAGTTGGTCACTCTGGGCGATTGGGGTTTCTTCTTCCCGGTTCGACAGGATTTGGATACAGCTATCTCGAAGTTTGATCCTTCTTCGGTGGCCCAGGTATCGGTCTTCCGTGGTCCTTACACCAGTATGTATGGCCCGGGACTGGCCTTCCTGGACGTTGATACTTTCGATTCTCCCCGTTATCAATGCGGCTTTGAAGCGCATGGCCGAACCGGTATTCGGTATCAGACGAACGGCGAGCGGTGGGATGGGTTACAGTCGTTCAGCTTCGGCGACAAAACCTGGGGCGGACGCATTACCTATGATTTCTTGCAAGGCTTCGACTATGAGGCAGGTGGCGGCGTTCTGGTGGCGGGCGCGTATCTGTCGAACAATGTCAATCTGTCTCTGGGTTTCGATTTGTCGGACAAGAGCAGCATTGAGTTCAAAGCCATTCGGCTGCAGCAGAACAACGTCGAATATCCTGGCCTCTACTTTGATATCCAGAAGCTTGATACTGAAGCCTACAGTATTCGCTACATGCTGAAGGATCAGCCAGGTTTCGATAAGTTCACGTTCGATGGCTGGTACAATTCGACCACAGCCAGTGGCTTCACCGCCCTGCCCCAGAAGCAGGCCTTTGTGCGGCAACTGCTGGATGCCTCGTTTAATCCTGATCAGAATCCGAGAACTCAGCCACAGAGCGACTTCTTCAACCAATTCTACGATCAGTCCACTTCTTACATGAGCAACAAGTCGCTGGGCTACCGTGCGGCGATGTGGTGGGGTAAGGATAAGAACGCGCCGACGCTGGTGGTGGGCACCGATTTGAATGTGCTTGGCCAGAACCTGGTGGAAAATATCAACTTCACCCAGATTGCGGGCAACAATATCAATACCGGGGAACCCATCCCTACGCCTGCACCTCCTAAGGGCACTGGTCCTTTCCCGAACTTCACAACGACCCAAACGATCCCCCACACCAGCCAGACCAATCCTGGCCTGTTCACTGAACTGAAAATGCCTTTCGGTGAATCGGTGGTGGTTCGCACGGGCGGCAGACTTGATTATGTCAACAGCACCAGCGGCGACCGCTTGATTAGGGGCACCATCAACATCTTTGGGCCACCGGCAGTCGTCCCGCCGTTTGGCGCTAATGACACGACCGTTGATCCCCTGGAATACTCGGTCGATCCCCACAACCCGAATACTACCAGAAACTTCATGCTCTATTCAGCCTTCCTCACGGGAGACTGGAAGATTGATGATAGCCTGACACTGACAGCCGGCTATGCCCATGCCATGCGGGCACCCACCATGACGGAACTCTACGCTGCCGGGCCATTTGTTGGTGTGCTGCAACAGGGCACCGACCGATTGATTGGCGATCCACGGCTCGATCCTGAAACGGTGAACCAGATTGATCTGGGAATGCGGGCCAATTATGGCTGGTTCAAGGGCAGCGTGAATGGGTTCTATGCTTTTGTTAACAACTACATTACCTACGATCAGATTAAGCATAGTGCCGGTATCAATCAGTTAGTGGTCACCAATACCGATCTGGCGACGCTGGCGGGATTTGAATCCTTTGGTCAGGTGGAAGCGACTCCCTGGTTGAGTGTGTTCGGCGCCATGAGTTATGTCCAGGGTGTGGACCGCACGCATCGTGACAACAGCCGCCCGGATAATATTGGCAGCTCACGCCGAAATGATCCTGCTACCCAGCAGTATTCCTCTGAGACTGAACCTCTTCCTCAGATACCTCCCTTCGAGTTCCGGTATGGAGTCCGTGTTCACGAATGGCTAGCCGATCCTAACCAGGCTCCAAAGTGGTCGGTTGAATTTGCTCTTCGTTCGGTGATGTCTCAAAATAGCGTTGCTTACAGCCTTGATGAGTTGCCCACTCCCGGCTTTACCGTCTTCGATATTCGTTCCTTCTGGCAGGCTAGAGAAAATCTGTTGCTAACGGCAGGTGTTGAAAATGTCGGTAACGTGCTTTATCGAGAGCACCTTGATCCGATTGCAGGCAACATCCTGGGTGTTGGGCCATTCTTCCGTACTGGAACGAATTTCTACTTTGGCGCTCAAGTGACGTACTAAGGTCTACGGAAGCTGAGTGACCGTCATAATTGATACTGCCCCGTTGCCCGAAGCTTGCCGCTTCGGGCTTTTCCTTTTGCAGATGATGATTCTGTTAACACTTTAGCCGGATATTTGCTAAGATACTCGCGCTTTCCTGTTCTGCTGCTTCCCGTGCAGGTAGTCATCTATGAGTTCCCAAGCCGTACTCTGGCATCAGGGGATGTTCCTTCGGCCACATCATTTTCAGGCCTCAGATCGCTATTGGCATGATCAGGTTCAGCAGTCGTCCCGATGGGATCTTAACTACAATTGGGGAATTCACAGTATCGATATCAATCTCGATGCGTTGAAAAACTATCGTTTTGAAGTGCGGCGGCTGCAATGCCGGCTGCGCGACGGTACCCTGGTGCGTGTCCCGCAGGATGGCGTTCTCGCTCCGCTGGAATTTCGCGATGGGCTGACTCGCAAGAACCCGCTGGAGATCGCCCTCGCCATCCCCCAGGTTCAACTCGGTCGCAGTAACCTCGAATCGGGCGACAGCAAGAACGTCCGCTACTTACCGGAGATTCCCCGGGAAGGCATTCCCGATGAGAACACTGGGCAGAATCCCTGGCAAATCCAATATCGGCAGATGAAGCTGCGGCTGATCGCCATGACCAACGTGGATGATGCCACCGGCTACGAGATCATTCCGCTGGCACAGATTGAGAGGTCAGGCAAAGCGGAGGCAGTGCCGGAACTGCACGAACCGTATATTCCACCACTGCTTCACTGTGAAGGCTGGGCTCCGCTGCAGGTGGATATCCTTCAACGCATCTACCATCGTGTCAGCAATCTTGTCTCGAACTGGGCTATCCGGGTTAAGAGCAAGCGGATCACCTTCGACAGCCAATCACCCGGCGATCGTCAGTTATTCGAAGGTCTGCAACTGCTGAACGAAATATCGACAGTGCTGCGCATCATGGCCTTCGCGCAGGGTGTGCATCCGCTGACTGCTTACACAGAGTTCTGCCGGGTACTTGGCAAGCTCGCCATTCTTGGGCCCAATGTTCGCCCTCCGGAAGACATTCCGTTTTATGATCATGACGATCTGGGCCACTGCTTCCTGACTGTGAAGAAGTACATCGAAGAACTGTTGGGCCATGTGTTCGATCAGGGTTACTTCGATGTGCCGTTCGTCGGTTCGGGTCTGCGCATGAAGGTCAGCATCAAATCGGAATGGCTGGCCCAGGGCTACCAGATGTTCGTGGGGGTCGATTGCCCGCTGCCAGCCGAACAAGTGATACGTCTGTTGCGTGGCGGGTTGAATATGAAAATCGGTTCGCTGGACAATGTCGATGACATCTTTCAGCGCGGTTTGCGCGGCCTGGCCTTCACGCACAACCCTAAGCCCCCCCGGGTGCTGCCCGATTCGCGCACTCTGACATATTTCCAAATTGATCGAGGCGCTTCGCCGGATGAATGGAGCGCCGTGCAGCGCACCTATTGCATCGCTATTCGCCTTAATGAAAAATTGATCGCCGGCAGCATCGAAGGGCAGACCGAAGTGGCCATCCGAACTGATGGCCCTATCGCCAAGATGCAGTTTACGCTGTATGTGGTGCCGACGGAATCCGTCAAAGACGCTAACTAGCCTGGATTGGGTCAGCTATGCAGGACAAATACGCACGAGTCGTTCACGAAGTCTTCGGGCATGGCCTGGACTTGAAAGCGCGTATCCAGCGGGGCGAGACTGCTTCCATGCAGGTGGAACAGCAGAGGTTTATTCAGATGCTCAATGGGCAGATTGAACTGAATCAAGATCCCAACTATATGGGAGACAGCGTAAGCGCCCGGCAGACTACGAACCCTAACCGGTCGATGGAGCCTTTTCTGGGTATTCGTTATGCCCTGGCCTGCTGGCTGGATGAAATCTTCATCGCTCCCGATTCGCCCTGGTCCGCTGCCTGGACTGAATCCACCCTCGAAACCTATCTGCATGGCAGCAGTCAGGATCGAGGCTGGCGTTTCTGGGAAAATGCCATCAAAGCTGAGGGACGACACGGTACCGACGCTCTGGAGGTCTATCTTTGGTGCGTGCTGCTGGGCTTCCGGGGCAAACCGGAAGAATCACGCATAACCAGCGTCACCAAATGGATTGATAAGGTGCGGAGAGGAGTCATCCAGGGGATGCCCAAGGAGTTTTCGCTGCCCACGGAACGAGAAGCCCCCATTGATGTGCCGCCGCTGCGCAACCGGGAACGCTACTCGATGATGTGGCAGGTGCTCGGCTTCGCAATACTCGTTTTCCTGGGTACGCTCGTCGTTTTCATCATGTATAAAAACTTCAAATAATACTAAGAGGTCGCCATGCAATCAGTCTATTCGTTCATCTTGTGGATCATGGATTTGGTGCGGACTTGGCTTAGCCTCCTCGTCCCCATTTTCTCGAGAGCGGCTGACTTCCGCAAGTGGCCGCGCTGGGTTCGCATCCTCGTCAGAATTGGTGTCGTTGGTTTCGTCTGTTGGGGATTATGGTGGCTAGGCAGTTGGGATAAGGTTAATATTAGCCAATATCTCCCGACTTTTGCTCAGCGTAATGCTCCTTTCTATCTACCCATCTTCTTCCTCGTCTTTTATGCCTTTTGCTGGCTACTCTACTGGCTCATTCTGACCTTCAGCGAAGACGATACCGTCATCGAGTTCCCTGACATCGAAGAGGCTTGGATCAAAGGTCTAGAGCAATTAAAGGATGAGGGCATCAGCCTCGGCGACTTCCCGCTGTTTCTCATCGTGGGCAGGAATGCTGCTGGGGAAGAGGCGTTGTTTCAGGCTTCCGGTCTCAAAGACATTATTGCCGCTCCGGGGCGGGAACGCTCGCCGATTCGGTTCTACGCTCATCGCGATGCGATCTATATCGTATGCGCCGGGGCCACAGCGTGGGGGCGGTTCTGTAGCATCCTTGCCGGTGAAGAGGCTGCCTTTAACGTGGCTGAGACGGTGGCGAAGGCAGATATGGGCAAGACGCTCAATCCCGAAACTGCCGCTGCCCATATGGGCATGGACAAGGACTTGTTCGATGAGTTGAACCAGTTGGTGAGCCTGCGCACGGAACGAGCCTTGACTCCCGAAGAGCAGGAACGGCTTCAGGAACTCAGCGATTTGTCGAAGGCTCCGCAAAAGGCCGCCATTCGCCGTGAGCCGATTCCCAAGGCGGTGCTGCTGAACGACCAGGCCCGGTTGATGTATCTGTGCCGGTTGATCAAAAAGGAACGCCGGCCCTGGTGTTCGCTTAACGGTATCTTCGCGCTGATTCCCTGGCAGTCACTGGAAAACGACGCTTCTGTGAAAGAGGGCTACCCTATTTTGCAGAGTGAGCTTGGCCTGATACGGGAAACCTTGTCCCTGCGCTCGCCGATGATCGCCATGATCTGCGACCTGGAAACTGCCGTCGGATTCAGAGAGTTTCGTAATAACTTCATCAAGCCGGAGATGCTCCTGCAGCGGGTAGGCCAACGTTTACCACTTGTCCCTGAACTTCCTGCCACTGAGATTCCCAAGCTCTATGATCAGGCAGCTCATTGGATTGGCCAGACAGTGCTGCCGAAGTGGGTGCTTCAGTTCCTCAAAGTTGATGCGACCGCCGATATCCGTAAGACTCCCGGGGTCTCTGCTCCGCATAACGCCAACCTCTATTTCCTGCTTCGGGAAATGTACCTGCGCAGCCCGCGCCTTGGTAAGCTCCTGGCCCGTAGTGTCACGGTGGCTGATCCCGGCGATACGGAAACGCTACCTCTTTTCGGCGGGTGTTACCTGGCAGCTACCGGCAAGACCGAAAGAGAAACCGCTTTCGTCTCCGGCGTCTTCTCCCGGCTCACCGAAAGTCAAAACTACGTCTCCTGGCTGCCCAAAGCTTTTCAAGATGAGCGCAATTACGGTTGGTACACTGTGGTAGGGTATATTGCCAGCATTATCATGCTGTTGTCTACGATCGGGCTGATTTATTGGATGATTACCCATCCAAATAGCGGATGAGACAACGGCTCCTCCATTAGTATTTGAAAGGCGATGCTTTCAGTCGTCGTTCCCTCGATTACCATTGGTAGCACAACTATCGTAACCAACAGTCGTTCTCAGCCCGTGGAATCGCCCTATGAGCATGGTATCTGAGACCCTGATTCCGCCGAACGGACTGATTAACAAGTTCCGCTATTACTCCAAACGGTATGGAGTCATCTCCACGTTGTGTCGTTATGTCGGCAGGAAGAGTGCTACGTTCTGGAAGATGGCAGGGCCCTGGGCCACTGCGGGCTATCTGGGCCGCTGGCTGGCTGAGCCCGGCCCGCGCATTCTCAATCTGGGCGGGGGAGGAAACCTTCGCAGCGATTGGCTGACTGCTGACATCGACCCGCGCTCTGAAGTCTACGTCGACATCACACGACGATTGCCTTTTCCCAACAACTCTGTGCATTCCGTTTTCCTTGAAGAGGTGATCGAACACATTTCATTGCAAGACGCCAAGGCGCTCTTGCTCGAAATCGGGCGAATCCTGGTCCCCGGCGGCGTCGTTCGTATCACCACACCCGACCTGACATACATTTGTCGCCAATTGCTGGAAAGGCCGCACGAAACACAGGAAATCAACGACATCTTCTATCTGCACCATCATCGACACTTGTATTCGCCCCCAGAACTCCTTGAAGTGAGCCAGTCTTGCGGTTTTGTTGAAACACTCGTATCGAAGTATAAGGATCCTCTGTCAACTCTTGGCTACCTCGATTCGCATGCCGAGCGGTTCAACCATGTACCCGAATTCTTGCAGTATCTTGAACTTCACAAGCCGAGATGAGCCGGCCGTAAACTGTTGATTTAGTGAGCCTGGCTGGGTTTTAACGATTGCACTCCACACCAGATAGAGTAAACTAGTTACACTGCCGGTAATCCTGCCTGACTGATTGTGTTTGCACCAGGAACGACTGTTTATGACGATCCGACCTCTCTCCAGCGGATGGCTGTCTCTGTTTGTCTTGGCTTTCGTCATCGTCCCCATTTGGGCTGACGATGCCAAGCCGACTGACAATAAGAATGCGCCCATCAGTTACGACAAACAGATTCGCCCGATCTTTCAAGCTCATTGCCAGGGCTGTCATCAGCCAGCCAAGGCCAAGTCGGGTTACGTCATGACCAGCTTTGAAAAACTCATCGCCGGGGGTGAATCGGGTGCCAAGACCATCGTTCCCAAAGATACTGAAAACAGCCACCTGCTCGACCTTATCACTCCGGAGAACGGCAAAGCCAAGATGCCTCCCGATGGTCGTGCTCCGCTGGCTGCTTCGGATATCGATCTCATCAAACGCTGGATCGCTGAGGGGGCCAAGAACGACTCCCCTCCTGAAGCCAAGCCTTATGGCCCGGAGAACCAGCCGACTTACACCCGGCCCCCAGTCATCTCGGCCATCGATTATTCCCCGGATGGCAAATGGCTGGCCATCGCCGGGTTCCATGAAGTACTCCTCTACACTGCTGATGCGGGCAAGCTCGAAGCCCGGCTCATCGGGCTGTCCGAGCGTGTGCAGTCGCTGCGATTCTCACCGAACAGTGAGTATCTTGCCGTTGCTGGTGGTCTCCCCGCCCGGCTCGGTGAAATCCAGATATGGAAGCTCGCTGACAAGAAGCTCGTTCTCTCCGCCCCATTTGGTTTCGATACCCTCTACGGCGTCAGTTGGTCACCCGACAACACCAAGGTCGCCTTCGGTTGCGCTGATAACACGGTACGGGCCATCGATATCAAGACCGGCCAGCAGGTGTTGCAACAGGGTTCGCACAGTGATTGGCCACTTGATACCACGTTCAATCCCAAGGGTACCCATGTTGTCTCGGTCAGCCGGGATATGTCCACCAAGCTCACCGAAGTGGCGACCCAGCGGTTCATCGACAATGTGACCTCGATCACTCCTGGCGCTCTGCGGGGCGGTATCAATAGTGTCGTCAGCCATCCCACCCGTGATGAAATCGTCGTGGGTGGCGCTGATGGCAAGCCGAAGGTCTACCGCATCTTCCGCAATGTCGAACGCAAGATCGGCGACGACTCCAACCTGATCCGTGAACTGCCGGCCCTCCCTGGTCGTGTCAACTCGGTAGCCATCAGCAGGGATGGCAAGCGCATTGCCGCTGTCAGCAGCCTCGATACCGTTGGCACGCTGCAAATCTATGGCTACGACTTCGATCCCACGCTTCCCGAAGAGCTAAAGAAGATCATGGCCAAGGAAGTGTCGAATCGCAGCGCGGAAGAGAAGAAGAAGATCGATCAGTATCATGTCGATGCGGTCAAATTGTTGGGCAAAGCCACCACCGACCACAACGCTTTGTTCTGTGTTGCCTTCGATGCCAAAGGCGAGACGGTTGCTGCCGCCGGGGCTGATGGTCAACTGCGGCTGTATGAAGCAGCGACGGGCAAGCCCCTCAAGACGCTGGCCATTGCGCCCAAGATCGACAAGCCCGCTGCTTCTACGCTGGTTGCCGCCGAACGGCCTCAGGAACCGGTCGTCAAAGAAGCTCTGCCAAAGGGTGCCACTCTCGTGGGACTCGAAACCAGCATGCAAACCATCCGTCTCTCCGGGCCGTTTGATTACGCTCAACTCCTGGTCTTCGGAAAGATCAAAAACACCGATGGCGGCCAGGATGTCGTCGATGTGACACGCCAACTGCAATATCAGCCCATTGACAAGATCATCACCATCGATCCCAACGGTCTCATCCGTCCGCTCAAAGAGGGCAACTGCGTATTGCACTACAAGCTGGGACAGGCGGAAGGCTCGGTGCAGGTCGTTGTTGCCAACTACACCACAGAACCTGCTGTTGACTACATCCACGACGTGATGCCTGTTCTCTCCAAAGTCGGCTGCAATGCCGGCACCTGCCACGGGGCCCAGGCAGGCAAGGCGGGCTTCAAGCTGAGCCTGCGCGGGTACGATCCGATCTTCGATGTGCGTGCCTTCACCGATGACCTTGCTTCCCGACGTACCAATATCGCCTCGCCTGAGAACAGCTTGATTCTGCTTAAGTCCTCAGCTGGGGTGCCTCATACTGGTGGCCAGCTCTTCAAGCCGGGGCAGGCTCATTACGAAATTCTCAAACGCTGGATCGCAGGCGGTGCAACGCTTAAGCTTGATTCGCCACGTGTTACTGCCATCAACATCGAACCCAAGAACCCGATCATTCAACGTGAAGGCAACAAGCAGCAGTTCCGCGTCGTGGCTACCTATGCCAATGGCGAGCAACGGGATGTCACTCAGGAAACCATCCTCGAAAGCGGCAACACGGAAGTCGCCACCCACAACAAGGCGGGCCTGCTCACCGCTGTCCGTCGTGGTGAAGCTCCCATCCTGGCCCGCTTCGAAGGAGCCTATGCTGCCACCACCCTCACAGTGATGGGTGATCGCACTGGCTTTGTCTGGAAGCAACCCCCCAGTTATAACCGCATTGATGAACTGGTCGCCTCTAAGTGGCTCCGCATGAAGATTCTGCCTTCAGAACTCTGCACTGACATCGACTTCATCCGCCGGGCCTATCTCGATCTAACCGGTCTGCCTCCCACGCCCGAAGTCATCGAAGTCTTCCTCGCTGATAAGCGTGACAGCAAGACCAAGCGTGATGTCTTCATCGATGAAATCATCGGCAGTCCCGACTTCGTCGACTACTGGACCAACAAGTGGGCCGATCTGTTGCAGGTGAACCGCAAGTTCCTTGCCCCCGAAGGCGCTTCAGCGTTCCGTCTGTGGATTCGCAACGAAGTTCAGAACAACACACCCTACGATCAGTTCGTTCGCAAGGTGCTTACCGCCAAGGGATCGAACAAGGACAATCCTCCCGCTTCCTACTTCAAGATTCTCCGCGACTCGACCTCGATGATGGAGAACACCACTCACCTTTTCCTGGGAGTGCGGTTCAACTGCAACAAATGCCACGATCACCCCTTTGAACGCTGGACACAGGATAACTACTACCAAACTTCAGCCTACTTCGCTCAGGTCAGCCTCAAGAGCGATCCAGAGAGTAATAACCGCAAAATTGGTGGAACCGATGTTGAAGGGGCCAAGCCCTTCTATGAAATCGTCGATGACATGCCGACCGGCGACATCAAACACGATCGTACCCAGCAGATTACCCCGCCCAAGTTCCCCTACAAAGCCACGCCGATCTCGATCCAAACCCCTGTCAGTAAAGAGAAATCTGCTTCAGTTCATACCCGTCGGGAAGATCTGGCTAACTGGCTGACCGCTAAAGACAACCAGTACTTTGCCCGTAGCTACGTCAACCGCATCTGGGGCTATCTCTTCGGTGTTGGCCTCATCGAACCGCTCGATGATATTCGTGCCGGGAACCCGCCCTCCAATGCGGAACTGCTCGATTACCTCACTGCTGAGTTCATCAAGAGCAATTTCAATGTGCGTGAACTGATGGCCATGATCGCCAAGTCGCGCACTTATCAACTGGCAGTGACGACCAACCGCTGGAACGCTGATGACAAGCACAACTTCTCGCATGCCACCGCCAAACGGCTGCCCGCTGAAGTGCTTTACGATGCGGTGTATCGTGTGACCGGAGCCATCTCGAAGATTCCCGGCGTGCCTGCCGGTACCCGTGCCGCTGCGCTGCCTGATGTGGGGGTGGAACTGCCCAGTGGCTTCCTCGCCACCCTGGGCCGGCCTGTGCGTGAGAGTGCCTGCGAATGCGAACGCAGCTCCGGCTTGCAGCTTGGCCCCGTGATGGCACTCGTCAACGGCCAAACTATCGCTGAGGCGGTAGGTGATCCCAACAATGCCCTCGTTAAGCTCATCGTCAACGAACAGGAAGACGCCAAACTGGTCGAGAAGCTCTTCCTCCGTGTGCTCAATCGCCCAGCCACCGCCAAGGAACGTGAAGAAGCGGTTGCGATGTTCCGACAGATCAAGACAGATCACGAGGCCCTGATGAAGGAGCTTGACGAGCAGGAGAAGTGGTGGGTGCCCGTTCTGGCAAAGAAAGAAAGAGATCGAGTTGCGGCTATTGCCAAGAACAAGGCCGATCTCGAAGCCCATGAGAAGGCTATCGCCCCGGCACGTGCCGAGATGGAGAAGCAGCGGCTGGCTAAGGTGAAGCAACTCGAAGAGAGCCTCAAGACTTATCAAGCGACTTTGCTTGCTACCAGACAATCCGAGTATGCCAAGAAGAAGAACGAACAGATCGACTGGTTTCGTTTGAACCCTTTCAGCTACTCTGCCACTGCTGAAACCAGGCTGGCCAAACTCGATGACTTGTCCCTCTTTGCAAGTGGGCCGCTCAATCGTTCCGACTATACGGTGACGGCGACCACCGATGTGAAGGGCATCACCGCCATCCGGCTTGAAGTGCTGATGGACGATAAGCTGCCGGCCACCGGACCGGGTCGGGCACCTAATGGCAACTTCGTACTGTCTCAGTTCGAGATCACTGCCGGGCCCAAGGGTGATCCGAAGATGGCGAAGAAGCTCAAGATAGCTTCCGCTCAAGTCGATTTTTCTCAAGAGGGCTTCGCGGCTGATCAGTTGATCGATGGCAAGCCCAACAATGCCAGGGGCTGGGCCGTCGTCCCCAACACGGGCATCACTCACTGGGTCATCTTCCAGCTGAAGGAGCCAATCAGCTACGACGCCGGCACCGTGCTTACCTTCAAGCTGCTGCATCGCCACAGTTTGGTTGACCACACCCTTGGCCGCTTCCGTTTCTCAGCTACGACCAGCACCAAGACCCCGCTGCCCATTGGACTTGCCGATGAGTTCCGAAGTATCCTCGAACTCCCCGTTGCCGAGCAGACCGAGAAGCAGCGAGCGGTCCTGACCAGGATGTATCAACTGGTGGACCCGGAAATGCAGAAGCGTCAGGCGGAACTTGCTGCTGCCCGCATGCCGCTTTCTATCGATCCCAAGGTCAAGGAACTTCAGACCACGTTGGCTGAGCTTGCCAAACCCGTCCCCCTGGATGGCAAACTGGCTCAGCTTCGCCTGGATGCCCAGCAGAGCAAACAACAGATGGCGAACCCGCGCTTGACCGCTGCCCAGGACCTCGTCTGGGCGCTCATCAACAGCCCGGCGTTCCTGTTTAATCACTAAGGAGCCAGAAGCCAGGAGCCAGAATGGAAGACAACTAAAAACTGGCAACTGATAACTGGCAACTGAAAACTGGAGAGTCCCATGATCATCGTTCCCGGTCTGGCTGGCAAAGACCTGTGTGATAAGAACCTCGGCTGGAGTCGACGTGACATCCTGCGGGTGGGTGGCTCCGGCCTTCTGGGCATCAGTCTTGGTACGCTGTTCCGGCTACAGTCTGTCGCTGCGGGCGAGACGAAAACGCCTGCAGCCGCCAAGGGGTTCGGCAAGGCCAAGAGCGTGATCATGGTTTACCTTCAGGGTGGCCCCAGTCATCTTGATTTGTGGGACCCGAAGGAGAACGTCCCGGACAATGTCCGCAGCGCTTTCAAGAACATCCCCACCAAGATTCCTGGCGTTCATTTCACCGAAGTGCTCCCCGAACTGGCCAAGGTGAACGACAAGTTCACCATGATCCGTTCGATGAGCTATACGCCCAATGGCCTGTTCAATCATACTGCGGCCATCTACCAATTGATGACTGGCTACACGACCGACAAGGTCAGCCCCTCGGGCCAGCTTGAACCGCCCGATCCGAAGGACTTTCCGAACTTTGGCTCGAACATCGCCCGGCTCAAGCCACCCGAAACGCCGATGCTGCCGTTCGTCATGCTGCCTCGCCCGCTGCAGGAATCGAACGTGGTGGGTAAGGGGGGCACTGCCGGGTTCCTGGGGCGGGCCTACGATCCCTACACGCTCTATCCCGAGGGGGATGATCTCGACATGAGCAAGATGGAGCGCATCCGTATCGATGACCTCAAACTGCGTCCCGAAGTTTTCGCCTCCCGCCTACAGCGCCGGGCCAAGCTGCGGGATGCCATCAATGCCGGCATGCCCGAAGTGGAAAAGGCTGTATCCGAATATAACCTGGGGCCATACTACGAGAAGGCCCTCAGCCTGGTGCTCTCCGGCAGGGCTCGTGAAGCGTTCGATCTCAGCAGCGAACCTGCCAAACTGCGCGACAGTTATGGCCGCAACACCTTTGGTCAGAGTCTGCTGCTCGCCCGCCGTCTCGTCGAAGCGGGCACACGTGTTGTCGAGGTCATCTGGCCCAAGGTTGCCAACTCCGATAATCACTCGTGGGACCACCACGTCGAACTGACCAAGCGTATGAAGACCCAGTCAGGCCCGATGCTCGATGCCGGTCTGGCGGGCCTGTTTACCGATCTTGATCAGCGCGGCATGATGGACGATACTCTCGTAGTAGTCATCGGCGAGTTTGGCCGTAGTCCACAAAAGGGCGTCAGCACCTCCGGCAACGGCAACAGTGCTGATGGCCGCGACCACTGGCCGTACTGCTACACCGCTATCGTCGGCGGAGCGGGCATCAAGCGCGGCCTGGTGCATGGCGAATCGGACAAGACCGCCAGCAGCCCGAAGAAGGACCCTGTTCACCCGATCGAGATCCTTGCCACCATCTACCATGCGTTCGGCATCGATCCGCACACGATGGTACTCAACCACCTCAATCAGCCCCGGGAACTGGTGCAGGCCCAGCCGAACTCGGCGCTGTTTGCGTAGGATCACAGCGAGGCTCCTGCCGAGCTTAGTGCAAAATCGCTAGCGGCTCGGCAGGAGCCTCGCCCTCCCATATCTCGCCTTGTATTCATCCGGTGAGCGGTTACAATTCTCACATGTCCCATATTCTCATTGGCTCCGTGCTGGCGCTTTTCCAGGTGATCATTGTCACCTTGGGGCAGGGCGCGCTCACCCTCTGTGTCAGACACGATGGCACCCAGGCTCTGGAATGGACGTCGGCCAACGAGTGCCAGTTTAAGAAGTCTGCCAGTCATGCTGCCTGTGAGCATCAGAAATGTTGCGATGAAGCTGAAGCTGACGAGATCGCGTTCCGCTGCAATCCCTGCACCGATTATGTTTTGGTCGTTGATCAGATTATGGTGGTGGATAGCAAGCTCGATTCATTGAATGAGAGAGCAAGCGATCTGTGCTGGTACCTGCCGACCGTAGTAGATGGATACTTGTCGCATCTCACCTCCCTGCAGGCCCACCCGCCGCCCTCGCCGCTCGTAGAGAGTCTGGCTGATCTGGGGGCCTCCGTTATTCTGCGCTGTTAGTAGTCGCGCTTTAGTTACACTTCCATGAACTAAGACATACTCCTGCGGTATTCCAATGGAGGAAGTGTTCGATTTCCGGCAACCACACCTCGACGGAGTGTCTTCGAAGTGTGGCGCAGTCCTCATTTCCATTTTCGTCATTTTCGATTAGAGAGCGGATAGTCATGTCCTTCATTCAACTGCTCAAACGGCTGCTTCCCACTCTCCTCGTCCTTGCCCTTATCATCGCGGCTTACTTCACTCGCTCCACTTGGCTGCCTTGGGTGACGACGACCAAAGCTGGTGATGCTGCATCTTCGCAGCACGAAGCTGCGTCCGTCACCGACAAGGTGCTCCTTTCCGATCAGGCCATCGCCAACCTCGGCATCAAGTCGCTGCCGCTGGTAACCAGCACTTACTGGAAGTCGATTACGGTGCCGGGCATGATCGTGGATCGCCCGGGGCAAAGCGATCGGGGCGTCGTCTCGCCGGTGATGGGGGTGATTGAGACGGTGCATCGATTTCCCGGTGAATCGGTCGCTCCCGGCGAGCCGCTTTTTACCATCCGAGTGCTCAGCGAGACGCTGCACCAAGCTCAGAGTGAACTGTTCAAGACCGCTCAAAACATCAAGCTTACCCAAACTCAGAAAGCTCGGTTGCTACAGGCGGGCAATGCCATTCCCGAATCGCGTCTCCTCGAAATCGATCAACAACTTTCCCGGATGGAGATCGGTGCCCGCGCCGCCCGGGCGGAGCTTGGCACCCGCGGCTTTACCCCCGAACAGATCGAAGGCATCGCTGAGGGTAAGTTTGTCAAAGAGATCGAGATCGTCGTACCGCCGCTGGGAACGACCGCCAACCTCTCGCCAGGCGCGCAGAAGTGGTATGAGGTGCAGGAACTCAAAGCTGAACTGGGCCAGCAGGTGCAGGCCGGGCAGACGTTGTGTACGCTTGCCAACCATCGCATCCTCGCCATTGAGGGCCGGGCCTTTCGGGATGAGACTCCTTTCCTGGAGCGTGCCGTCAAAGAAGATTGGCCTGTCGAAGTTGATTTCCAGGAGCCCGAAGGCACCGGTTGGTCTCCGAACAAGCAGGCCTTCCACATTCAGCACCTGGCTAACACCATCGATCCGGTCAATCGTACCTTCGCCTTCCGCATCCCGCTGGAGAACGAATCGAAGGGGATTCAGCAGGGCACAACCTCGCAGACCTTCTGGCGCTATCGTCCCGGGCAGAAGGTGCGCATCCAGGTTCCGATTGAGAAGTGGGAAAACGTCTTCGTCCTGCCCAAGGATGCCATCGCCAGGGATGGACTGGAATCGATCCTCTTTACTCAGAATGTTAATACCTTCCTGCGTCGACCGGTGAAGGTGCTGCTACAGGATCGTCAGACGGTGGTGATCGCCAACGACGGCACGTTCCCCGCAGGTCTCTTCGTCGCCCAGTCAGGTGCAGCCCAACTTCAGCGAATGATGAAGTCGCAGACCAGCGGCGCACCTCCTGGCTACCACATGCACGCTGACGGCAGCATCCACAAGAACGGCGAGGATGAGAAATAACATGCTTAATGCCATCATTCGCATTTCGCTCACCCATCGTGGCATCATCCTGGTCGCTAGCCTGGTGGTACTCGTCTATGGTGGCTACCTGACGACCACGATCCCCATTGATGTTTTTCCCGATCTCGACCGACCGCGGGTGGTGCTGCTCACCGAATGCCCCGGCCTTTCGCCGGAGGAAGTGGAAACACTGGTGACGCAACCGATGGAAGCTTCACTGCTGGGTGCCACAGGCGTGGAGGCGGTACGCAGCCAATCGATCCTGGAACTCTCGATCATCTATGTTGAATTCGGTTGGAAGACCGAGGTGCGGCACGCCCGGCAGGTGGTCTCCGAACGGCTGGCGACGGCGACCTTGCCCAATGGCATCCGTCCACAGATGCTGCCCCCCGCTTCTCTCATGGGGCAGATTCTCCATGTTGGCTTATCCTGGGGGGGCGAGGCTTCTGCCGATCCGACTGTTGACATCAAGCACCGTATGGAACTTCGCAGCCTCGCTGATTGGGTCATTCGTCCCCGGCTGCTAAAGCTTCATGGCATCGCTGAGGTCATCATCCTCGGCGGCAACAAGAAGCAGTACCAGATCCTCGTCGATCCAGACAAGTTGCAGGAGTACAACATCAGCCTGCAGGATGTCGAAGCAGCCATCCAGGCGACGAACCTCAATGCCAGTGGCGGTTTTATCGAAGAAGGGCAGACCGAGCGACCGGTGCGGGTCATCGGCAGGCTTGGCCCGGTGCCTCAGGCGGTGATCAACGACCTGCTTCAAGTACCCATCAAATCGACGACCGAACGGCCGGTGCTGCTGGGCAATGTCGCCAGCATCGAAGAAGGGCCAGCGCCCAAACGGGGCGATGCCAGTGTGAATGGCCAACAAGGCATTGTTATCACTATCGTGAAACAACCGCATGCGGATACTCGCCTACTCACGGATCAGGCGAAACTCGCCCTCGCCGATCTGAGGTCTTCACTGCCGGCCAACGTTGTCATCAACACCAACTTGTTCCAACTCAAGAGCTTCATCGACCGAGGCATCTACTACGTGGAAGAAGCACTCGCCATCGGAGCGGGCCTCGTGGTGATTGTGCTGTTCCTCTTTCTGATGAACCTGCGGACGACGTTGATTACTCTCACTGCCATTCCTTTATCCCTGGTGATGACCACACTGGCATTTCGTCTGATCGGCCGGGTGACCGGCTCCGAACTGAGCATCAACGTGATGACGCTGGGCGGCATTGCGGTGGCGATGGGCGAACTGGTGGACGATGCCATCGTTGATGTCGAAAACATCTTCCGTCGCTTGAGGGAGAACCATGCGGCAGCGACGCCGTTGCATCCGCTGGTGGTCGTCTACCGGGCCAGCAAAGAGATCCGCTCGGCCATCGTCTTTGGGACCGCGGTGGTGATCCTCTCCTTCGTGCCGCTCTTTGCCCTCTCGGGCGTGGAAGGTCGCCTCTTTACTCCGCTGGGCATTGCCTACATCGTGTCGATCCTGGCTTCACTGTTGGTATCGCTCACCGTCACGCCAGTGCTTTCTTACTATTTACTGCCTCAATCTCGTGCTGCACATGGCAACAAGGACAGTATGTTACTGCGTACACTCAAGCAGGGGGCCAGCTACCTGATTCGTTTCAGCTTGACCTACGCCGGCGAACTGCTGCTGCTCACCTGGGCGCTCGTCGTGGTATGTGCCTATCTGTTAACTCAGCTCGGCAGCGACTTTCTGCCCAAGTTCGATGAAGGCAGTGTGCAGATCAATGTCATTCTGCCGGGCAACTCGTCGCTGAAAGCGTCCAACGAATCTGTCGCACTGATTGATGCCAAGCTCAAGACGTTGCAGAAGTCAGTGAGCAATCCAAACGGGTTGATTCTGAACTTTGCTCGCCGTACGGGTCGTGCCGAGCTGGACGAGCACGTGGAGCCAGTCAGCAACACTGAGTACATCGTTACCATGAATCAGGAGGTGCCTTATCAGCGAGATGTCTTCCTGCGAACGTTGCTCGGAGAGTTGCGAACGGAGGTACCAGGCGTTGATATCTCGGCAGAACAGCCCATGGGGCACATGATCAGCCACCTGCTATCCGGCGTTAGCGCGCAGATTGCCATCAAGATCTTTGGCGACGATGTGGACAAGCTGCGCGAGATAGCGGGGCAGATACGGGATACGGTGGCCAAGGTGGAGGGCATCACGCCACCGATCATTGATCCGCAGGAGCGGGTGGATGAACTGCATATTGTTTTGCGTCCCTCTGATCTGGCTTACTTCGGCCTCAGTCGACAGTACGTAGCTGATTTCGTGCAGACGGCTATGAAGGGAGAGACTGTCTCCCAGGTACTCGAAGGGCAGCGGCGGTACAACCTCATCGTCAAGCTCAAGGAGCCTTTCCGTTCTGACGCCTATCGATTGAAGGAACTGCGGCTCAATCTTCCGAATGGTCAGGGGCAGATACGGCTGGGTGAAGTTGCTGACTTCCCCGAATCGGCGAGCGGCCCCAATCAGGTGAATCGGGAGAATGCCCGCCGGAAGCAGGTGGTGCGTTGCAATGTCTCCGGCAGAGACCTGGGCAGTACCGTCAATGAGGTCGAGCGGCTGGTGCGGGAGAAGATCAAGCTGCCCGAAGGGTACTACATTGAGTTTGGCGGGCAGTTCGAGGCACAGCGGTCAGCTACGCTCTTGATCAGCATCCTGGCTGGTGTTTCGTTCGTTGGCATTCTGCTGGTGCTGCTCATGCTCTATCCGTCGCTGCGGATCAGCCTGCAAATATTGAACGCCATTCCGACGGCGTTCATCGGTGGTGTGTTGGCTTTGGTGCTGACGAAACAGACGCTGACGGTCGCCAGCCTGGTGGGCTTCGTCTCCCTGGCCGGCATCGCCGTCCGCAATGGCATCTTGCTGGTAACCCACTATTTCCATCTCATGAAAGAGGAAGGCGAAGGGTACAGCAAGCAGATGATCCTGCGGGGTAGCCTGGAACGGTTGGCCCCGGTGCTGATGACCGCGCTGACGGCCGGCATCGCTCTGATTCCGCTGGTCATCGGGGGAAAGAAACCGGGCCTGGAAATCCTGTACCCGGTGGCGACCGTCATACTGGGAGGGTTGGTGACCTCGACTTTCTGCGAGTTCCTGCTTCACCCTGGTCTGTTCTGGAAGTTCAGCGGGAAAGATGCCCAGCGGTTGGTGCATCGAACCTCGGAAGAAGCGTTGCTTGAAGAGCCTGCGGGTTTAACCTGTAGGTCGGACTGATAGGTTAACTCTCACACGAAGGAGCATGTCCATGAAGAAGATAGTCACTCTGCTGGTCGGCGCGATGTTAGTCGCAGGCTGTCATCAGCCTCAACAAGCAGCTGCATCCAAACCGGTGATCAAGAATACCCAGGCGAACACGCCAGGTAAGCCTCACGATCATAGCCACGATGTTGGCCCCCACAAGGGCACCATCTTCGACTTCGGCAAGTACCATGCTGAGTTCACTGTCGATCATGCCAAGCAGGAAGTCGTTGTTTACATCCTGGGCGATGACATGGATACGCCCACGCCTGTAGTTGCTGAGAAACTCAGCCTAACCATCAAAGAACCGGCTTTCACCGTTGAGTTAAAGCCCAACCCTGATGCCAAGGATCCAGCCGGCAAGTCGTCTCGCTTCACCGGCAAACACGAGAAGTTCGGCAAGGAACAGGAGTTTGCCGGCACCGTGGCTGGCGTGGTCGATGGCAAACCTGCCTCCGGCGATTTCAAGGAAGAGGACGAGCACGACCACAAGGATGAGAAGAAGGACGCCAAAAAAGACGAAAAGAAGAAGTAATGAACCGGCGTAACTTCCTTACTGACACCGCCCTCGGGAGCGCTTTGCTGATGAACGCCACCATCGCGGCAAAGAGTACCGAGCCGTTTGCTCAGTATCAGGAGAAACGCCGCAAAGAACTTTGGGGCCTCTTGGGCGAACTGCCCTCGCAGCACACGCCTAAGGCGGCCCAGACGATCAAAGGTGAACAGTACCCCACATTCATGCTTGAGCACCTGGTTCTTGACCTGAATGGTCTGGAACCGGTGCCTGCTTATCTTCTGATTCCCAATAAGAGAAAAGAGAAGGCTCCCGGACTACTCTATCTCCACGCCCACGGCGGAACTTATCCCCTAGGCAGGCAGGAACTCCTTGAAGGCCGGAACGTGTTGCCCGCCTATGCCAAGTCGTTAGCCGAGATGGGCATCGTCACCTTGGCCATCGATTCCTGGTGCTTCGGCGACCGGGCCAGTCAGAACAAACAACAGGGTGAATGGGATACGTTCAAGTCGATGCTTTGGCTGGGCCAGGTGCTCTGGGGCATGATCGTCTTTGATGATCTGCGCTCACTCGATTATCTTTCGAAGCGCCACGAAGTGGACCCCACCCGCATCGGAGTGTTCGGCCTGTCAATGGGTTCCACCCGTGCCTGGTGGCTGGCTGCTCTCGATCCACGTGTCAAACTCTGCATTGATCTATGCTGTTTGACTGACTTTGATGAGTTGATTGCGACGAAGAACCTCAAAGGGCATGGCATCTATTACTATGTGCCCAAGTTGCTTAAGCACTTCTCCACTTCTCAGATTAATGAACTCATCATCCCTCGCCGTCATCTCAGCCTCAATGGCAGCAAGGATGCGTTAACGCCACCCAGGGGATTGGAGAAAATACGAGATCATCTCCTGCCTTTGTATCGTGAGCATGGCCAGGAGAAGGACTGTCGGATCGAGTTGTTCGATTGTGGCCACGAAGAGACACCGACGATGCGGTCCCTCGTTCACGAGTGGTTGCGACAACTGTAGCCGAAGTCCCGAGACTTCGGTTGGAGCGTTGGGCCATCGCTCTGAAGTCTCACGACTTCAGCTACATTCACGAGATCGCTATGAAACGAAAAGTGCTGGTCGATAGCTACGGTTCGACTTCCCAGGCGATGACCTATGGGAAGACCGCTCTAGTTGTCGTTGGCACGCTGCTGTGCAGCTGCCTGGCCTGGTTCCTGCCCCTGATGTTGCCGTTCATCGTCAGCGAACGCACGTCCCTCACAATGTTGACCATCTCCTACAACATCGCAGCTTACATCGTCTATCTGCTGGTGGGAGGCGGAATGATTCTGGCTTCGCTGAAGCTGGGGTTCGAGAGGCAACTTTATCACTGGTTGGTCCTGGGTGGCGGCATCTTTGTCATGGTCTTTGGCATGCTCTATGTTTTGATGGAGAAAGTGGAAATTACCCAACAGGGCTGTTATTCCCGCACCTGGTTTGGCCTGTCGCAGACGACCCTGCAGTTCGCTGACCTCAAAGAATTCAAGCATATTCAGGAGCCGCGACCAGCGGGAGCCTCCCCCAAGAGGCCACGACCCAGCCAGATGGTTTATATTACCAAGAACGGCGATACAGGCACCTTTCTGGCCAGTTACTACCCGACAGTGTTATATAACACTGCCTACGGTCAATTGCTATTAGCCTGGTCACTCTTTAGCAGGGGAGAAGGCTTTCCGCGACCCAAATCGTGAACGAACGAAACACTTTGATCAATCAATTGGACTGTGCCAGAAACGTAAGCTAAGTTACTCCATCGCCACCGCACCCAACACTTGAGCCAAACCCTGCGCATGAGTCGTGCCAAACGTGCCCTATTAATGGTTGCTGCCTTGTTGCCTACCGTCATGGTGGTGCTGGCAGCCTGGCTGGTCGGAGTTTCTGCGGGACTGGTCTTCGCCGGCATCAGCGCTGCTTGCATCTCGATGGCGGTGACCTATGTTGCCACCATTGGGCCACGCCGGCATCAGGATGCACTTGATCAGATTCAAGATTCGCTCCAAAAGAATCTCGAAGACGAAGCCCATTTGGTCCGACCTTGGGAAGGCGCTGATCCGCCTCCCTGGACAATGACTGCCCTCACAGTCGAACTTTGTCGACGGTTAGCAGAACGACGCAAACAGCTCAAAAGAACGATGCTTGATGTGACGAATGCCCTGGCATCGCTGACCCATCCCCTCAATCCGCCGGCCACCCTGCCTCCCCCTCCCTGTCCTGATCCCGACGATGGTAGAACGCTTTCCTCAACCTACCATATTCATGCCAAGAACTTCCAGATTATCCGTACTCGTGAACTGGCAATGACTTCACTCCTGAAGGACATGCCGATTGCCCTGATAGCGACCGACTTGGAACTCAAGATTCACTACGTCAACCCCGTGGCGGAGCAGCTCTTCGGCCTTCAGGCTGCCCGGTTGCAGCAACTGACGCTGACTAAACTCTTTAGTGATCCCCCGGCGGCCTTGCTTAATAAGGATGTCTCACTGCCTCATGGCCTGGGGCCCAAAGCCTTCTATCAGCGACTGGTCGATCACAAGACCAAAGACCTGATCGTCTGGATCCGCAATGCGCAGGGCGATCTTGTTCCTGCGACAGCGATCGTTAAGCTGGGCCAGCATCACGTCTTCCAGTTTCTCCCGCTGACCGATCCACTGAAAGAGCCAGTTTCATCGAAGTCTCAGTCGGGCAACAAGCAGTTAGCTGCAATTTAATTTCTTATGCAGAAGTAATTGGGTGGTGGGCCAGACATTCCTGTTTGGCCGGCACAGGCAAATAATGGGTGTGCCAGCTAATGACTTTCTAACGTTACTTAGAATTGCTCTATTTCTCCCAGTTTGAACAGAAGATGAGACCTTCATGGGAACATCATGAGAAAGGGTGAAAAGCCCAGCGCTGCGCTTTGCCGTGCGTATGGTCTGGCATATCATCATCTAAGTCAGGGCCATGTGCTTTCGTCAGTCATGGCCAATCCTTTCCCCACTTCATGTCTCGTAGGAGTAGCGCATTATGATCCGCAAGATCGTAGCCAGTTTCGCGGTGTTGGCATGTCTCGGTTTGGTGATGGCAGGCGAAGTCAAGTCCGGCCCACAGGTTGGTCAGGGCGTTGGAGCCTTCCACCCGCACAATGTTTTCAACGCTGAGTCCTCAGAGCTCTGCGGCAAGGAAAACTGCATCGTTTGTCAGTATGGCTCCAAGCCAGTCGCTCTGGTCTTCTCCCGCAGCACCGGCAAGCCCGTTGCCGAGCTGATCAAGAAACTCGACGCCACGGTCGCGAAGGCCGGCCAGGAAAAGATGGGTGCCGCTGTGATCTTCCTTTCCAGCGAAGATAACATCAAGGACACCGTTGCCAACATGCAAAAAGAAATGGGCAACAAGAACGTGAGCCTGGCGGTTGATGGACCAAAGGGTCCCGAAGCCTACAAGGTTTCCCCAGACGCTGACGTCACCGTCATCATCTACAACAAGAAGAAGGTTCTTGCCAATCATTCCTTCGACAAGTTCGATAGCGCAGCTGTCGAAAAGGTCGCCGCTTCCATCTCGAAGAACTTGAACTAGTTCAAGTACGAGCGGAACAAGAGAAGCCACCAGAGTCACCTCTGGTGGCTTTATATTTTGGTAAGTGATGGTGATGGCGAACGTCGTGAATCACTTCCCCGTTACATCGTAACACATGATCCAATCGCCTTCACGCAGGTAGAGCTTGCCACCGGTGACGACGGGGTGCGCCCAACTGGGCATCTCGCCGCTGTGGGGTACCTTGAATGCTCCCGATTCCTGGTACTTGTCAGCATCGGCTTTCACCAGGGCCATCGTGCCTTTTGCAAAGCGAACGTAGAGATGTCCATCAGCGGCAGTAAGGGCAATGGAGCCCTGGCCGCTGCCTCGCTCCTTCCAGCCGCTCTTGACCTCGCCCGACATCAAGTCGGCGCACCATACGGTGTTCTTATCGTCAGCGCATCCGTAGACATTGTCGCCTAGCATGACCACGCCGCCATGCTTGTTCGCCAGGGCTTTCTTATAGCCGTAAACTTCCTCGACTTTTACTTCACCGTTGGCACCGGGAACCTGGCGTAATAGCGCAGCCCCTTTGCCATAACCGGCGATGGCCAGGACCAGATCTCCTTTGATGATGGGGGTCGGTATCACAGCTGTCGCCCCGATGGCGTATGTCCACAGCACCTTGCCGTCTTTGGCCCGAACACCCATAACATTGCTGGCTGTGGTCTGCACGTAAACCCGAGTTCCGCCCACTTCGGAAACCATCACGGAAGAATGGCCGGCTCCCTTATCGCCCTCCACCGGCGCGGACCAGATCGTCTTGCCGGTGTTCTTGTTCAGTGCCACCATACTATGCTTCACTTTGCCGGGAGTGACGATGACCTTATCGCCATCGATGAGCGGCGATTCGCTGTAAGCCCAGCCATCGCCTTTGCCGCCCTCGAAATCAGTCTTCATGTTCTTGCGCCAGACTTCCTTGCCGTCGGAGGTTTTGAGACAAACCAGATCGCCCTGTGGGGTCATGTAATAGACATGGTCTCCATCGACAGTAGGGGTCGATCGTGAACCCTGCCAATCGGGCTGGCCCTGGTTGTAGGCAGAGCTGAGCTTGGTCTTCCACACCAGCTTGCCGCCGTTTTCCTCGAAGCAGGTGGCGAAGGTGCTTTGATCTTCATCGTTGAGCTTGTCGCCAAGCGTGTAGATGCGTCCCCTGGTGATGGCCAGGCTCGCGTAGCCTCGCCCTGCCCCCTTGGCTTCCCACAAGAGCTTGGGGCCGTCCTTGGGCCATTCTTTCAACAAGCCGGTGTCGGTCGAAACATCATCGCGATTGGGTCCGCGCCACTGCGGCCAGTTGCCGGTGGAATCGAGCGGGAACAAGATGAGTGCCACTAGGAATGAACAAACAGCCATGGGGGCAGTCTCCGGAGGGTATATGACAGCCTACCGCGCATCGGCACGCCAAGCAAGGAAGCACCTGGATCCGATACGATGAAGCTACTTGATCGAAGCCATGTCAATCACGAACCGGTATTTCACGTCACCTTTGCTCATGCGGGTGTAGGCTTCGTTGATCTTCTGAATCGGAATCATTTCAATATCCGATACGATGTTCTTCTCAGCACAATAGTCAAGCATTTGCTGGGTCTCGGCGATCCCACCGATGCCTGAACCCGCTAGAGAACGCCGGGCCATGATCAGGGTGAAGACTGAGGGCGAGGGATGGGGATGCTCGGGAGCGCCAACCAGCACTAAGGTTCCATCGCGCTTCAGTAGAGATAGGAATGGGTCGAGATTGTGTGATACAGCGACGGTGTTGATGATCAGATCGAAGCTGCGATCATGCTTCTTCATCTGTGCTTCGTCTTTCGAGATGACTACCTCATGGGCCCCGAGACGCTTTCCATCCTCGACCTTCGATGACGAGGTAGTGAACAACACAGTGTTCGCTCCGAAGGCGTGGGAGAACTTGACGCCCATGTGCCCCAGGCCGCCGAGGCCGACAATGCCCACCTTCTTGCCGGGGCCGGCACTCCAGTGCTTCAAGGGTGAATAGAGAGTGATGCCGGCGCACAACAGGGGAGCCGTCGCAGCCGGGTTCAGTTTAGGAGAGACGTGCAGCACAAACTTCTCGTTGACGACAATCTTGTCGGAGTAGCCGCCGTAGGTGGTTGGCGCGGTCTTGTGAGGATCGGGCGAGTTGTAGGTGAATACCGTTGCGCCGTTGTCGCAATACTGTTCCAAGCTCTCTTTGCAACTGGGGCAGGTGCCACACGAATCCACCATGCAGCCGACGGCTGCCAGGTCGCCGACTTTGAAACGGGTAACTTTCGCACCCACCTTCGTGACACGTCCCACAATCTCATGACCGGGCACGCAGGGATAGACGGTCGGCCAGGCCGACCATTCATTGCGCGCGGTATGAAGATCCGAATGGCAGACGCCACAGTAGAGGATGTCAAACTCAACATCGGTGGGGCCGACTTCACGTCGGGCGATGTTGGCCGGGGCCAAGGGAGACTTGGAACTGCTGGCTGCATAAGCTCGGGTCATGATGTGCTCTTCTTGGTGGTGAAGTGACATATCCATCATTCTAGGTTGATGGCAGCACTGGGCCATCGAAGCGTAAGATTCTCACATCGTTTGTCTGGCCACAACTGAGTGTGGTACGTCAAGTGATCACAAATACTTCAGCACTCCCCCGTAACGTTTCTTGAGCCACCCGTAACCCTGGCAGGGGAAGTAGAGGCCCAGCACGACAAGTGCCCAGAAGAGATAGACATCGGGCAAGTCATAGCTCCGTTTCAGAGCACTCGCCGCAAAGCTGTCAGGGTAGGTTTTATGGAGCCAGTTGAGCAGATCGGCCAAGCCATGAATGGCGGGCAGGTGCAGGATGTAGAAGAACAAAGGCACGCGCCCAAAGGTCAAACAGAAGGGTTTGAAGAAAGGCCAGCGCCACTCCAGGACGACGAGCAGGATCAGAGCCGGGCCCAGTGTCATCAACAAATAGAGAAGCGAGGGCGGATACTTGGTGCAGGCAAGAAACGACATGACGGTTCGTATTTCATTGGTGGGCTGCTCTCCTCCCGGAATGATGCGCCAGTGAACCGAGTCGCCATAGTGATTGAGCCAGCGCAGGCCGATGAAAGCGGCGATGGCCAGGAATCCGAGAGTCAACAAGATCGTTCTTCGCTGACGGGTCGGCATTTGCATGATCGGTCCCAGGCCAAAGCCGAGGCAGATAACGCCAAACCAGGGGAGCAACGGGTAGAGATTGAAATAGAGGTAGTCCTTGGCCGGGTTGAAGGGCCGTTGGGCAGTGTGCAGCAAGTCCCAGAACCAGGCCCGTTCGCCAAAGACATACGCCAGCCAGGGAGTTTCCTTCACCATCTTGATGCCGGTGAGTCCGTCGAAATAGTTGTGCCCGCCGATGATGACGCAACCGATGACACCGACCATCCAGGCGGGCAGCCAGATCAACGCCGACAGCCCCACCATGGACCAGCCAATAGCCCAGATGACCTGCCACATGCCCTGGCGAAAATTCCAGTTGAACGTCCAGCCAAAATGGACGATGGTGAGTTCGAGGAAGACGAGCCAGATGCCTCGACTGATGAGAAACCCAGCTAGCTTGGGTTTTGTCATGCCCCGGGTCTGCGAGAGGAACGCTCCCATGCCTGCCAGCAGCACAAAAGTCGGGGCGCAGAAGTGGGTGATCCAGCGGGTGAAGAAAAGGCCCGGTGAAGCAAAGGAGGCGTTCTCGGCTCCGCCCATGGACATCGAACCGAAGAAGTCTCGAGTATGATCGAGTGCCATCAGCACGATGACCATGCCACGCAGGCAATCGATGGAATCGAGACGATCCGGTTTTGGAGGTATGGTATTCATCAAAATACTCTATCGATACCGACGGACGGTGGTGCAAGGGCTCCGCCCTTATTCCTTCGCAGCTTCCCAGAGGGCATTTCTATCGTGGAAGACAATTTCCGCAATTCAGTCTTGCCTGACGTCTGATCGTCGGCGATACTTGTCTTGAAGTTAGAAGCTCACCAGCAACCTGCCTGTAGCCTGAGTCATCAGGCTCCCCCCTGTTTGATCCTTCCCCCGCAAGCCTTGGCAACGGAGCACCTGCGAGATGTTTCCCGAGACGAGCCATTGTCGGCGATCAGCCATCCATTGGTTGTGGAAATATTCCATGGCGTGGATAGTGAGTCTGGCTTACTCGTTCACGTTCGTCCATGGCGAAGATCAACCGGTCAGTTTCACAAACGATGTCATGCCCATTCTGACCAAGGCTGGCTGCAATGCCGGGGTTTGTCACGCCAAGGCTGGTGGCGGACAGAACGGATTCCAACTCTCACTGCTGGGTTTTGAGCCTGACGAAGACTACGAGCATATCGTGATGGAAAGTCGTGGTCGGCGACTGCTGGTAGGCAATCCTGGCCAGAGTCTGCTGCTCCGCAAAGCCTCCGGCGAGGTGCCTCATGGCGGCGGTGTACGCTTGCCGAAGTCCTCATCGGGGTATGCCACGCTTCGCCATTGGATCAGTCAAGGTGTGCCCAAGGATGATGCCTCCGGCAGTAAACTGGTTAGCATCGAGATTGAACCCAAGAAGGGTTTGCTCCAGCGGCAGGTTTCGCAACAACTCAAGGCCTTGGCCCGCTATTCCGATGGCAGTGTGCGTGATGTCACCAGCATGGCATTGTTTGAATCCAATGACAAAGCCATGGCTGAGGTAACAGGTACTGGGCTGGTCAAAGTGACTGACCTGCCCGGCAAGGTTTCTGTGATGGTACGCTACCAGGGACAGGTTGCTGTCTTCAATGCCGCCATCCCGCTCGGTGCCACGGTGGAGGTGCTGCCACCGGTCAAGAACTTCGTCGATGCCGCCGTCTTTGCCAATCTGAAGGAACTCGGAATTCCGCCCTCCCCCGTGTGTGATGATGCCACGTTTCTCAGGCGGGTTACCCTCGATATTGCAGGACGATTGCCCACAGCTGACGAGGCGAGAGCGTTCCTCAAAAGCACAAACCTCAACAAGCGAAACCTGTGGATCGATGAACTCCTGCGCAGTACCGACTATGCCGACTTCTTTGCGGGCAAGTGGACAGCGGTGCTCAAGAATCGCCGTGACGATACCAGCGACATGATTTCCAACTTCGCCTTTCATGCCTGGGTGCGAGACAGCCTGCTCGCCAACAAACCGTACGACCAGTTTGTGCGCGAGCTGCTGGCTGCCACGGGCACGGTCATCGATAATCCACCCGTCGCCTGGTACAAGCGGGTGAAGGAGCCAAAAGATCAGATTGAGGATGTGGCGCAGCTCTTCCTGGGAGTGCGCATGCAGTGCGCCCAGTGCCACCACCACCCCTTCGAGCGCTGGAGCCAGGATGACTACTACGCATTGGCGGCGTTCTTCGCCCAGGTGGGGCGCAAGCCCTCAGGGACTCGCGGCGAGGATCTGATCTTCCACAAACGCGGCCTGGCAACGGCGACGAACATCAAGACCAGGGCAGCGTTGAAACCAGCTGCATTCGGCAATGCGATGCCAGCGATTGCCTCGGATGAAGATCCCCGCCTCCGCCTGGCGGACTGGATGAAGACCCCGAAGAACCCCTTTTTCGCCAAGGTGCTGGTCAATCGATACTGGAAGCATTTCTTCCAGCGTGGGCTGATCGAACCCGAGGATGACATCCGTGATTCCAATCCGCCCTC